>NZ_ARPN01000207.1:0-87283 GCF_054966645.1 Pseudoalteromonas sp. SANK 73390 | reverse complement strand
CAGCGTTATCACCTAGCTGACATAGAATAACTATGTGACGTAGGTTCTGCCTTGCCAAAATCCCCGAATGACTGCTGCAAAAACACACAGCAAAGATCAATAGCCCCTAATCAAAAGCCTCATTATGAGGCTTTTTTTTGGATCATTATTTTACCTTCGATCATATTTAAAGATCAGTAAGTTACCTAATTTAGCTGCTTGGGATCAGTTTTTTACCAGCTTAGTGCTGATAGATCTCTTTATGGGCGGCTTTTGTATGTTTTTTAGCTAAATTAATGGTTGTAAAGGCGTTTATAAAGAGAGTGGTAAGTAAAATAATGATCCATGAAGCGATCGGGTTAGTAAGATTTTGATCCCAAATACCGTTCTTAGTATAAATTTGATCTCGGATGTTATTATTTCTTGATCTCCCATCAGGAGCGACTAATTTTTATATTGTAGTTGGTATTTCTGGCCATATGAGTTCAACGGAATAGAACTTGAATCTTTCATATTATAAGGCTGCGCGACAATGAAAATAAATAAATTAACGGTTTTTTGTTCTTCATTTCTAATTTTATCAGGCTTTGCAAATGCAGAAGCTGTGAAGGTCTATGGCCGTGTTCATGCTGGTGTGCAATATAGTGATGTTGCAAGTGAGAGTGAAACGAGTATTGAAAGTTATGCATCACGCCTTGGTATGAAAGGCGATGCAAAAATTAATGATGGGCTAGAAGTGTTTTTTAAATATGAGTTTGAGGTTAATCCTGCTGATAACGACAAAGATGGCAAAAGTGGTGAAAACATAACCGCTAGATCTCAATATGTTGGTTTGAAAGGAAGTTTCGGACAAGTATTGATTGGCCGTGATGATACAGCGATGAAAAAATCGCAAGGTAAAATCGATATGATGAACGATTTTGAAGCTGACATTAAAACGATGTTTGCTGGAGAGAATCGCTTAGGAGATACCATACAATATACGACACCTGTACTTAATCATTTGAAATTTGTAGTTAGTTATATTGCAGAAGATAACAGTAAGCAAAATGGTGAATCAGGGCTTTCTATTGCAGGCATTTATGGTGATAGTAAATTAAAGAAAACACCAATTTATATTAGTGTTGCGCACGATAATGAAGTAGCTGGGCAAGATATAAATCGTGTTACTATTCAAGGTAGGATAGGTGATGCAACGCTTGGGGGGATGTATCAACAAAGCGAAAAAATAGCATCTAATGATAAAGTGGATAGCTTTATGGTGAGTGCTTCATACAAAATTGATAGCTATAAATTGTTAGCACAATATCAAGACTCTGATGGTGTGTCAGGTAAACTATCGGATTCGGGTAATGCAACGTCAGTCGGTGTAGAAAAAAGCCTTTCAAAGCAAGCGCGTATGTATATTTGGTACTCGCAATTCGACTTAGACAATAGTCCAGAGCAGGAACACATGGCGCTCACATTACGTTATGATTTTTAGTTAAATGTTTTTATTTTTTAAATAATCCTGTAACATCAATAAGCTACAAAATATTGTGGTTAAAAATTAAATTCGCAATTTTTTGGCAGCTTTTTAAAATCAGATGTACTATTTCATAAAACTGTCACACTAAGTCATAATAATGACACCAACTTCGGTAATGAAAGAGAACATTCGGATGTCACGTAAAGTACTTGTAGTTGATGATGAAGCGCCTATCAGAGAAATGCTGGTATTTGTTTTAGAACAAAATGGTTTTCAAGCTATTGAAGCTGAAGATTATGATTCCGCCATAGCCGCAATGGTAGAACCATATCCAGATATGGTATTGCTAGATTGGATGCTACCAGGCGGAAGTGGTATTCAGATTGCTAAAAAGTTTAAGCAAAGCGAGTATACACGCCAAATCCCAATCATTATGTTAACTGCACGTGGTGAAGAGGAAGATAAAGTAAAAGGTTTAGAAGTAGGCGCTGATGATTACGTCACAAAACCTTTTTCTCCAAAAGAGTTAATGGCGAGGATTAAAGCGGTGATCCGTCGTGTTTCTCCGACTTCATTAGAAGAAGCTATTGAAGTTCATGGCTTGCGTCTAGACCCTATTTCACACCGTGTTACTTCTGCAGGAAGTGAGTTAGATATGGGTCCAACTGAATTCCGCTTATTACATTTCTTTATGACTCACCCTGAAAGAGTATATAGCCGTGAGCAATTGCTAGATCATGTATGGGGTACTAATGTATATGTTGAAGACAGAACGGTTGATGTGCATATCCGTCGTCTACGTAAAGCCATTGCACCATTGGGCCATGATAGATTAGTACAAACTGTGCGTGGTGCAGGTTATCGTTTTTCTAGCAAGTTATAAAATAGGTTAGTAATAGTTGTGTTAGGACACGATCATATATGTACCGAGTGATAAATAAACAGGCGTTATTCAAGCGCCTGTTTTTGTATTTTTTGCCTTTAACTTTGATTGGTATTCTGATCGGTGCCCCTTTTGTATTGTTATTTATTGGGGCTGTTTCATTATTATTATGGCATTACCATCAGCTCTATCGTTTAAGTGATTGGTTGTTGAACCAGCGCAGCTTTAATCCGCCAGAGGGAGAGGGTGCATGGGAGCAAATATTTGAAGGCATTTATCACTTGCAGCATCGTAATCGCAAAAAACGTAATGAATTAGCAGAACTGATTCGTCGTTTTCGTGAAGGAGCTGAGGCAGTACCGGACGCGGTTGTTGTATTACAGCAAGATATGAGTATTGTGTGGTGTAACCAATTGGCTTTAAAGGTATTAGGCTTGCAGTGGCCCACAGACCATGGACAGCGTTTAGATAATCTGATCCGCGACCCTAAGTTTGCTAGATATATGCATGATCATGAGTTTGATGACCCACTAGAGCTTGATTCAGGTCACGCGAGTGAGCAAGTTTTGGAGTTTAGGGTTATGCCCTATGCTGAGCAGCTAATGATGGTGGTTCGAGACATAACTCGATTGAAGCAACTAGAGCAAATGCGCAAAGACTTTGTTGCCAATGTATCTCATGAACTACGTACGCCATTGACGGTTGTAACGGGTTATCTCGAGATGTTAGACAGTGATAATTTACCGCCGCCAAGCATGTGGAACAAAGCTCATCACACCATGATTGAGCAGTGTAAGCGTATGGATAGTCTGGTCAATCAATTGTTATCATTGTCTCGTATAGAGGGAGCTCGTAAACAAGATAATGATAAGCCTGTTAATGTTCCTAAAATGCTTTCTCTGATTGAAATAGAAGCTAAATCACTTAACCAAGAGAAGCACCATCAGCTGGTGTTTAATATAGACCAATCTTTAGATATTGTTGGCTCTGCAGATGAATTACGTAGTGCATTTTCAAACCTTGTCTTTAATGCAATTCATTATACTAAGCCTGAAGGGCAAGTTGCAGTGAGTTGGCAAGTTGATGCCGATGGTCAACCAAGATTCTCAGTGATAGATAATGGTGATGGAATTGCACCAGAGCACATTCATCGATTGACCGAGCGCTTTTATCGCGTAGATAAAGCTCGTAGTCGTAAAACTGGAGGCTCCGGTTTAGGGTTAGCCATTACTAAGCATGTACTTACCCGTCATGACTCCATGCTTGAGATCAACAGTACGTTAGGGGAAGGGTCTACTTTTTCATTTACTTTTACAAAATCAAAGCAAGCTTTTATGACAAATACGGAAAGTCATAAAAATGTAACCTTAGGGTAATTTTTCTGTCATTGAATGACTGCAAAATAGTCTGCGTTAATTAAATGGGACGAACAATTGGAGTAACCCCAATGAAATTTAAAAGCTTAGTTGCCGCAATGGGTGTGGCTGTAACAACCTTAGTTTCAACACAAGTTTCTGCGTTAGATAAAACTTTACCAGAATATAATAAAATCAGCGGGATCTCAGGTAACTTCTCTTCTGTGGGCTCCGATACACTCGCAAACATGATGACCTTTTGGGCCGAAGAATATAAGCGTATTTACCCTAATGTAAATATTCAAATTCAAGCAGCAGGTTCTTCAACAGCACCACCAGCTCTGACTGAAGCAACAGCTAATTTCGGTCCTATGAGCCGTAAAATGAAATCTAAAGAAATCGAAGCATTTGAAAAGCGTTACGGCTATAAGCCAACTGAAGTTCGCGTTGCCATTGATGCACTTGCTGTATTTGTACATAAAGATAATCCAATTGAAGGTCTTCGTATTGATCAAGTTGATGCAATTTTCTCTTCTACACGTAAGTGTGGCGCATCAGAAGAAGTATCACGTTGGAGTGATGTAGGGCTAACGGGTGACTGGGCTGTAAAAGATGTTCAGCTTTATGGACGCAACTCGGTATCAGGTACTTATGGTTACTTTAAGAAAAAAGCACTGTGTAAAGGTGACTTCCGTAATAATGTGAATGAGCAACCAGGCTCTGCATCAGTTGTACAATCAATCTCTTCGTCTGTTAATGCGATTGGTTACTCTGGTATTGGTTATAAAACGTCAGGTGTACGTACAGTGCCTCTAGCGAAAAAAGGCAGCAATTTTGTTGATGCGACATTAGCTAATGTTGCACAAGGTAAATACCCGCTATCTCGATTCTTGTACGTTTATGTGAATAAGCACCCAAATAAACCATTATCGCCAATTGAATCTGAGTTCTTGAAAATGGTACTTTCTCAAGATGGGCAGAAAATTGTAGAAAAAGATGGTTACGTGCCTCTATCTGGCAAAATGGCAAGCTCAGAGCTTAAAAAGCTAGGCTTACTATAAAGTTTAATCTATCGGCCTACGGAAGGGAGATAGAATGCGCTCAAAAACCCCTATTTATAGGGGTTTTTTAATGGATTATTGCTGTAAACTTTGCGCGCTCGGAAGTTTTTCAGCTTGAATTTTGCAATGAATAATATCAATTGCACTAAATAAATGACCAGATATTACAGCAGACAAATTGCTTATTAACTAGGTTAAAATTTCGCTATGTCGTTATTCTACATGAGCCACTTTGAACGCAATTAATGAATCATTTAGCTCGTTAGAATGATCAATGTTTTAATACAATTGGTATAAAACTATCAGTTAATCTACCTTGGCATATCTGTTCAGATAAACTTGTTTGGGGTGCTAATTGTATGAATGAACTTTCATATTGATAAACTTTACTGTGTACAGAGATTTAATTCGGTAGAAGTATTGGTAATGCAGCCCCACACTAAAAACAAGCGCTTATAATAAATTTCATATATTTTTCGATTATAAGCAAACTTGCATATTATCGACAAGCCTTACTTTACCTAAATAGGCTGCAGTAAGAATGACAAGGTGTTGGTCATTGTTGCAGGCTGCTTTTAAGGTTACTGCTTCGGCAATATTAAAATAATCTGGTTTTAAGCCGCTTTCTACAATGGTTTGTTTAGCTTGCTGTTCAATACCATCAAAGTTTTTATCGCCTGTTTGTAACGCTTTGACAGCACTATTTAATACTTGAAAGAGTACTTTGGCGGTTTCTTTTTCTTCGGCACTTAAATAACTATTGCGAGAGCTCATAGCTAGACCATTGGCTTCTCTTTTGGTTGGTACACCTACAATTTCAATTGGCATAGAAAGATCGCGAACCATGGTTTTGATCACTTGCAGTTGTTGGTAATCTTTCTCTCCAAAGCAGGCAATATCAGGCTGTACCATATTAAACAATTTAGTAACCACAGTTGCAACGCCTTTAAAATGTCCTGGACGTGTACCACCACAATACCCAAGAGATATCTGTGGTACATCGACATAACTTTGTGCGGCTAAACCATTTGGATAAATAGTCTCTACATTAGGTGTAAACACTAGATCAGTGCCAAGCTCGGCAAGTCCTTGCTTATCTTCATTTAAGGTTCTTGGGTAACTGTCTAAATCTTCCGATGCGCCAAATTGCATTGGATTAACAAAAATACTCACAACAACTTTATCTGCTAAGTTTTTAGCTTTTTCTACCAGTGAAAAGTGACCATGATGTAAATTGCCCATTGTTGGTACAAATGCAACACTTAGCCCCTGTGCTCGCCATGCTTTGATCTGACTACGTAAAGATTTAATTTCTGATACTGACTGCATTAGTTAAACTCATGTTCAGAGGTTGGAAAAGCACCTGATTTTACGTCTTGGCAGTATTTTTTCACTGCTTGGGGCATATTGCCTGTTTCAGCTAAGTAGTTTTTTGAAAACTTCGGAATATAACCTGCGGAAATGCCAACTAAATCATGCATGACTAAGATTTGGCCGTCAGTTTCTTTACCTGCACCAATACCTATTACTGGGATCGTCAACGCTTGAGAAATTTGCTTTGCTAGGCTTGATGGAATGCATTCTACAACCAATAATTGTGCGCCAGCTTGTTCAAGCGCTTTGGCGTCAGCAATCATTTTTTTGGCCTGTTCATCACCTCGACCTTGAATCTTAAAACCACCAAAAACATGAACTGATTGGGGAGTTAGCCCTAAGTGCCCGCATACTGGGATACCTTGTTGAGTCAATGCCTGAATACTATCTAATAGCCATTCACCGCCTTCTAATTTCACCATGTTAGCACCAGCGCGCATTAGTTGCGCCGCATTTTCACACGTCTGAGCGGGGTTAGCATAAGTCATAAATGGCATATCGGCGATAACGAACAGTTCTTTACTGCCCGCTCTGACACAACGAGTGTGATAAGCAATATCCGTGTTAGTCACTGCTAATGTATCATCTGCGCCTTGTAGCACCATACCAAGAGAGTCTCCGACTAAAACAACGTCCACACCGTTGTCGTCAAACAGTTTGGCAAAGCTGGCATCATAGGCTGTAAGGGCCGTGATTTTGTTTTGCTCTCGCTTCATTTTTGCTAATGTGGATACAGTTACTTTAGCCATGTCGGTCCTCTTGGTGGTAATTATTATTTTAGTGGGGTTAAATCATTTAAAGGTACTTTTTTACCGATCTCATACAGTTTTTTACCGTTCGGTAGTATGAGTTCGGGAGTAATCTCAAGCAAAGGGTAAACCACAAACTCTCTCTCACATAATCCATAATGTGGCACGGTTAAACGAGATGTTTGTATTATCTCATTACCAAACAGCAAAATATCTAAATCTAGTGTACGTGCTCCCCAGCGTTCATCTTTACGTTGTCGGCCTTGCTCAAGCTCTATTGATTGTAGTGCATCTAATAAATCTAGCGCCTCTAGGTTCGTATTAAGACAGGCGACAGCGTTAACATAGTCAGGCTGATCTTGCGGGCCCATAGGCTTTGAGCCATACAACTGAGAACTGCTGATAAGCTGCGTGTGAGGTATGGTATTCAGTGCTAAAAGTGCAACTTCTATTTGCTCTTTAGGAGCATTGAGATTTGCTCCCAGACCAATATAAACTTTAGTCATTCAGAGGTTTCTTTCTTGGCTTTTTGCGATAGCGACGGCGCGGTTTGCCAGTTTCTTGGGGAGATAAAGTTTTCACCATTTCTTTTTGACCGTTGACATCTTGTTTTAGATAGTTGGTCCACCAGTCTGCGAGTGTTTGTAGTTCAGTTTCACCACTTTCTACTCGCAATAGTAAAAAGTCATAAGCAGCTTTAAAACGAGGCTGCTGAGATAATCTATAGGCTCTTTGTCCACCACGCTTGTCTAAACGCATTTGAATGTGCCACATATCACGAGCCCCAAGCGTAAAGCGTTTTGGTACTGCAATATGCTGTGAATTTTCAGCTAAGACCTGATTCATCGCTTGTGCATAAGCGTCGAATTCAGACAGTTGCTCTTGCTGTTGAAGTTGATCACTTCGTTTTAATAAAGGGAACCATAATAAAGCGGCATAAACAAATGCTGGTGTTACTTTTTTATCTGTATTGATGCGTAGGTCTGTATTGGCAAACATCTGAGCGACAAAGCGTGATTCAAAACCAGTTTTGCTATGAGCTATGATGTCATCTAGACTCGGGAAAAGTTGTTTAAATAGCCCTAACTCACGCAGCATGTGGTAGTTTTGCTCTGCTTTTCCATTTAAAAATAATTTTAGTGTTTCTTCAAATAATCGAGCGGCCGGAATATTACTCAGTAAGTCAGCCAATTCATTGATTGGTGCTTTAGTTGCAGGGGCAATTTGCATATCAAGTTTAGTGGCAAAGCGCACTGCGCGAAGCATGCGAACAGGGTCTTCACGATAGCGTGTTTCAGGGTCGCCAATCAGCTCGATTTTTCGTTCTTTAATTGCTGCAATGCCATTAGCAAAATCGTGAACACTAAAGTCTTTTACCGAGTAATAGAGGGCGTTAATAGAGAAGTCACGACGTTCAGCATCTTCTTCAATTGTGCCATATACGTTGTCTCTTAGTAGTTGTCCATGTTCGCTTGAATGGCTAATCGGGTTTTTCTTATCTTGCCCTTCATGGTGGCCGCGCATGGTTGCAACTTCAATGATCTCACGGCCAAATACAATATGGGCTAAACGAAAGCGTCTGCCAATTAGACGACAGTTGCGGAATAATTTTTTTACTTGCTCAGGTGTGGCATTTGTTACTACATCAAAATCTTTAGGCTCGATACCTAATAAAATATCTCGAATACAACCACCAACAAGATAAGCATCATAGCCACCGTCTTTTAAACGATATAATACCTTGATTGCATTTGGGCTTAATTGTTTGCGAGAAATGTTGTGCTCACTGCGTGGGATCAATTTTGGCTCAGTACAGGTTACTGGTGCCGTCTTGATATCACTTTGGCCAACCAATTGTCTGCAAAATTTAAATAGTTTAGAAATAATAACCTGTCTCCTAAAACAGTGAATGTGCCAAAAATCGCTTAATGCGTAGATGAACCTACAAGGCCCGCTATGATATACCAGTGGCAGCAAAAAATTAAGTTTTGGTCTTAAATATTGTTTGTTTCGGGCTCTTTGGTTAATGATTTCTCACGAACATTGGGAATTGAATGAAAAGAAAATGCGTTAACAGCCCAAGTTAATACTTCTTCAATATTAGCAGTGGCAAACTCTGGTGGTGGGATTATCCCCAAAAATTGCAGTGCTGCGAGCGTTGCAGGCACGGGATTTTGCTTATCGATTGCCGGGGCATGATTTTGTTTTGAGAGTTTAAAGCCAGGTTTAGCTACCACTAAAGGAATATGTGCATAGTGTGGTGCCCTTTGCTTAAGCTGTTGAAATAATCCTAATTGTCTTGCCGTTGGTTCGAGTAAGTCTGCACCTCTGACGACATGCGTTATACCTTGGTCAATATCATCAAGTACAACAACCAATTGATATGCAAATAAACCATCACGGCGTTTAATTATATAATCTTCAAAGGCTATGTCTTTTGGTATTTTGATGCGTCCTTGAACTTGGTCATTAAAAGACTCGACAGGGAAGTGCTGTTGCAAGCGTAAGGCGTTTTTTAATAAGGGTAAATTTAGCTCTTTGCAGTGGTTATCATAAAGTCCACCACGTTGTTTTATTTCTTTTCTCGTGCACTGGCATGCATAAACAATAGATTGCTGTTGCAGTTGGTACAGTGCATCTTCATATAAACTATGTCGCTGGCTTTGGTAAACAACCGAGTCATCCCAGTAGAGGCCATAAGCTTCTAGGGTGTGCAGAATATCGCTATCAGCGCCTTTTACAACACGGGGTGTGTCAATATCTTCTATTCGAACGAGCCATTGCCCTTGCTGGCTTTTAGCAGCAAGATAACTGGCAAGTGCCGCAACAAGCGAACCAAAATGTAAGGGACCCGAAGGCGAGGGAGCAAATCGACCTCGATAGCTCCCTTGATTGGATAATGCTGGGGTGAGCATAATAGGCTGAGGTTAACCTCGGCCGTTTTGCTTTTCTTTAATTTCAGCCAATGTCTTACAGTCAACACATAAATCAGCTGTAGGACGAGCTTCTAAACGACGGATACCAATTTCGATACCACATGATTCACAAAAGCCAAAATCATCATCTTCAATTAACTGCAGCGTCTTTTCTATCTTTTTGATCAGTTTTCGTTCGCGGTCACGCGTACGCAGCTCCAAAGAAAACTCTTCTTCTTGTGCAGCACGGTCAACAGGATCTGGAAAGTTTGCAGCTTCATCTTGCATGTGTGACTTGGTACGATCAACTTCATTACGCAAATCTTTACGCCATGCATCTAATATTGCTTTAAAATGAGTACGTTGTACTTCATTCATGTATTCTTCGCCCGGTTTTTCCTGATAAGGTTCTAAACCGGCTTGAGCTAACAACCCTAGTCTCTTTTGGTCAGACATAGCATTCTCCTAAATCCTTAATACATTACCCCAGCTAACGCCGGCGGCTATAAATAGCAGAATCTCCCCCCCTAAGCAAACACTTTTTCACTTTTTAGTATGACATTTGCTTGGATATCTCAGCCTTAGAGACGAAATTCCGATGAGCAGCTATATGGGGGCAAATAAAATAATTTCAACTCACATTAACTGGTACTGGATGAGAGAGAGTAATTTCATGCTCTGAAATTGCGGCTTTATATGCAAGTACTTCAACACCGGCTTCATAGGCTTGAATGAGTAAAGAAGCATATTTGGGGTCGATGTGTTTCGCTGGAGTAACACTCTCTATGCCCTCATGCATCACGATAAATAACAGTACCGCTCTTGAACCTTGGCTTTTTAAAGTTATTAACTCTCTGATATGTTTTTGACCTCGCAGCGTTTGAGCATCAGGAAAATAGCCTTGTTTGTCCTCTAATAAGGTAACTGATTTAACTTCTACATAACATGAAGGCCGATTATCCGAGGTAAGTAAGATATCAATACGGCTATTTTCTTGGCCATACTTGATTTCACGTTGGTGATATTGGTAGTCAGTCAGCTCGCAGATAACACCTTGCTCAATAGCTTCGCTGGCCACATGATTAGCATGATTGGTATTGACACAAATAAAGGCACCTTGGCTATTTTTTGTCAGTTCTAAAGAGTGTGGGTATTTGCGTTTATTATTATCACTGGTGGAATAGTATGCATCAAATCCGGCATCAGCACAGCCAGTCATTTTTCCTGTGTTTGCACAGTGCACGGTAAATTCCCCGCGCTGTGGACAGTGTAAATCTACTAAAAAGCGTTTGTAGCGTTTTAATAAAGTGGCTTTATTGAGTGAACTTGCAAATTTCATCAATTAATCGCATTAGGTTGGGTCATCAAGCTTGCTAGTGTACACTTTAGAGCACTTACAAGTGCAAGAGAATATAGGATTATGTCTGACAAATTTATTGTTCGTTTGAGTGAACAAACTGCCGCGGCACATTGGGGCGTAGGTGCTTCTTTATCTTTCGATAATCAAGGTGCTATAGTTCACCTGGCTCAAGATGAAACGCTTAAAAATATTCAAAAATCAGCGAGAACTTTAGCTCAGCAGGGGATTGCCCATGTACAGCTGCAAGGTGAGCTGTGGTGTACCGAGTCCCAATGGGCCTTCTATCAAGGTTTTGTAAGTCCCAAACAATTGATGGGTGTAACCTTTGTTGAAAATGCTCAGTCAGATATGAATGAATTGACTGCATTGCAAAGCTCAGCAACTTGGGCTCGGGAAATGATCAATGGCACTGCTGAAGATATTTATCCTGAAAGTTTGGCGGGCAAAGCGGCTGAGTTTATCCAATCTTTAGCGCCAGAGCATGTGAGCTATCAAATTATAAAGGGCAAAGCATTGCTTGAACAGCAGTGGATAGGTATTCATGAGGTAGGTCGTGGTAGTGAGCGTCCGCCAGTATTATTAGAACTTGATTACAACCCAACGGGTGACGTAGATGCTCCGGTAAGTGCAGCATTAGTAGGAAAAGGGATCACGTTCGATTCAGGTGGTTATTCAATTAAGCCTAGTGAAGGTATGCTGGGTATGAAGTGTGATATGGGGGGCGCTGCGACTGTAACTGCTGGGCTTGCATTGGCGATTCAACGTGGTGTAAAAAAGCGCATTAAATTATTTTTATGTTGTGCTGAGAACTTGATATCAGGACATGCATATAAACTTGGCGATATTCTTACCTACAAAAATGGTACTACGGTCGAGATTGTAAATACGGATGCAGAAGGGCGTTTAGTACTTGCTGATGGTCTTATGGCGGCTGGTGAATGTGGTGCAGAGTTGATTATTGATGCTGCAACATTAACAGGTGCAGCTTTGGTGGCTGTGGGTCAAGAGTACAATGCATTGTTTGGTTTAGACAAAGAGCTTGTCGCAGAGGTACAGCAGTTTGCAAGTGACGAGTTTGAAGCCGCTTGGCCATTACCTTTAGAAAAATGGCATCAGAATAACTGCCCTTCTGCTTATGCGGATACGGCTAATAGTCGCGCGCAAAAAGGTGGAGGGTTTGGTGGTGCATCAAATGCCGCTGGCTTCTTATCTCGTTTTGTACCAAATGAAGGCAAAGGTTGGGTGCATATTGATTTAGCCGCTGCGTTTCAAAATAGCGCAGGCAGTCAATGGGGGGCTGGCGCAACAACATTGGGCATGCGAACCGTAGCACGTACGCTTGCCGAAAAAGCATAAACGTAACTCAGGGTTGTTGATCTTTGCTGTGTGCTTTTGCAGCAGTCATTCGGGTATTTCCCAAGGCAGAACCTACGTCGCAAGTTATTCTATGTAAGCCAGGTGTTCACGTAGAATAATACCCCAATGGCACAGCACAGAGGGGTCACCAAGGCTTACACTGCGTTGGTTGAACCTTTTGTGCTATGAACATAAGATCACTATGCAACATAGCCCATTTCTAGCATTGAAAGCTTTTGATTTGAAGAGAGTTCATATCTCAATGATCAACACGCTCTAACCTCATATGATATTAATCTGAGCACAAGATTAGTTGATAGCTTATCCCAAGTTCAGATTATAGGTATGGTATTGCCTTTGGGTAATGATATCTAAGAAAGTAAAGCAGCAGCTAAGCGGACAAAGTCTGATGAAGTTAAAATACCGAGCAATTTATTGTTTTCATCTACGACAGGCATACAGCCGTGACGATTGCTAACAAAAAACTCCGCTACCTCAGCAAGACTTTTATTTGGTTGTGTACTGGCAAAGTCAGTGGCCATAATATCTTCTACAAGGGTATATTTCTCTTTTCTCTCTAATGCATTAGCCCCAAAAGTTGCCATGATCCCCATAACTTTTGCGATCATTATTTTTTGTGTCAGCATGCCTTGTAAGATCCCATGATCATCAATGACAGGGATATGGCGAATATTCTTTTCTCGCATTAATTCATGCGCATCTTTTAATGACGCTTTGAGTGATACCGCGAAAGGGTCGGCCGTCATTAGATCGGTAACAGTGTTTAACATCGTTTATTCCTCTTAGCAGAACATCTTGAATTTACAAAGTATATTTAACCTCAACCTTTGTGAATAGATTTATTAACACATAGCAACAATGTAGTGAATTATTGCCTCAATAACGGCACTATTGTAATTAAACTAGCGTTGTACATAGTCGTTGAAGAAAGCTTTATTGGACAAATTTGCTAATCCAGAGTTGAGGTTACATAAGTTATAACGCATATTTGCATGCTATGCATGAATCTAGATCAAATAGTAATAATCTGTTGAGCGGTTAATCACTGGTGGGAATTAAAAACCGAGGTTGAGTTTTTTATACTCTGCAAGTTGAATATATTTTAAGTCAACCAGTTGTGATATTGGCACAAGTTCATAGCCTTGGAGTTCAAGTTCAGGGATCGCAGTACTTAAGAATGCAATTGTTTCGGGGTAAGGGTGTGCTATAGCAATAGCAAACTGTTGTGCATCTGCTTTTAACTTAAGTGCTTCTAGCTGTAATGTTAGGGCATCAATGGTTGGGACATTGTCGAGAAAGACATGACGGCCAATATTTTCTACACCATATAGGTTTGCTACCGTTTGTGCTTGTGTGTGTTCTGTGGTGCGACTATCTAAAAAGAACAAACCCCGTTTTTTTAACACTTCCATGGTCCATTTCATTGGTTCAATATATTGAGTAAGTGCAGAACCCATATGGTTATTTGCCCCTTTCACTTGTGGTAAAGTCGCCAGAGCATGGCCTAAAGTACTTTGTAATTGCCACTTGTTCATAGTTAAGGTAAGTGCGCCAGGACCGAGTGCTTTATTATGTAATGATTGCATGGGAATATGCAGAAGCAGCTCTTTATTAGCTTTGCTGGCTAAAAAAGCAAACTGTTGAGAGTAAGGTGTATGCGGTAAAATAGAAAACGACAACTGACCGGGTAATTCCAGTAACTGTAAATCACGTTGGTGATTACCAACGTCATCGATCACAATAGCAATCTGTTTTGCGGCGCAAGGCAATGCTAAAAGCCAAATCACCAATAATCCCCAACAAATGTTTCGCATTGCCTGATTTCTTATTTTTATAGTTATATTCTAGGATGTTGTTAATTCTTGTTATTCAACGTTGTTTTATACGCAACTGGCTTTACTCTAAATAAGCCTTACTAATTTAGAGTAAAGCTTCACTTGCTATAAATGCTAGTTATACGATTAAAAAATCGGATCTAGAAGAACAATCACCCTAATGGTTTTTTAGTAATTTTTTTGCATCTAATATGTGAGAATCTAATCTCGCTAACTGCTCATTTTTGACTGTTTGTTCGCCAGCCATTATAGCGCTTTTGCTTAAATGTGAAAGCACTTGGTTGGTTAGTGTGATGTCTGGCGCAATGCCTGTACCTTCAATTGAACGCCCTGAAGGAGTGAAGTAGCGGGCTGTAGTTAACTTTAAGGCAGTAGTACCGTTACCAATCGGAATTAACGATTGAACTGAGCCTTTTCCATATGACGGGGTGCCCACTATGAGTGCCCTATGGTTATCCTGTAGAGCACCGGCTAAGATCTCTGCTGCAGAAGCTGAATTTCCATTTATCATGACTACCACTGGCGCTCCATTGAGAATATCTCCACTTTGGGCAGTAAAATGCTGGTTAGCGTCATAAAAGCGTCCTTTGGTAGATACGATAGTGCCAGCGTTTAAAAACAAGTCAGATATGGCAACAGCGCTGGTCAGGGTGCCACCGGGATTATCTCGCAAATCAATGACTAAGCCATTTAGGGCTGCACCATGTTTTAAAGCAAGTTTATTTAGATGCCTAGCAACATCATGGTAGCTATTATTGTTAAAGCTAGAAAGAGATAGATAACCATTGCCATTGCTAAGTATTTGACTACTAACACTTTCTAAACTTATCTCTTGGCGGCGTAATGCAAGCGTAAGTTGATGTGCTTGTCGCTCGACAGTAATGTTTATTGTCGAATATTCAGATTTTTTCAGTAACTTAGAAACATATTCAATGTCCTTATTAGCAACATTATAATTGTTGATTGCAACCAATTTATCTCCCCCCTCAAGACCAGCTAAATCAGCGGGTGAACCAGGCAGCGTATTAATAATAACAACATGATTGGCGATGATTTCTACTTCAATACCAATTCCTGTGTAGCGGCCATTTGCGGCACTAAAAATCGCTTCAAGTTCGGTTTCAGAAAGGTATTTAGAATAGGGGTCTAATTGCGTCAGTAATTTTTCAAAATTGTGCTTATTGATATTACTCAGAGGTAAATCTTCAACGTAATAGGCATGTATGTGAAATAAAATTTCATCTACTTGCTCTTGATTAAATAGCTGTTTTGCAAAACTAGGCGGGGTGATAAAACATAGGCAAAGTAGTATGCCAAAAACAATGAGAGCCAAATTTTGATAGCTACTAACAATGCTCTGCTTGATATGATTGAATGTATTCATCTGCTGCTCCAATTTTTGGTGCAGCACGGGTTAATCAATTAACTTGCTTTACACCATTTGACCGGATCGACAGCGCTCCCTTTATGCCGTATTTCAAAGTATAGACCAGAACGAGCTTGCCCGCCGCTTTGGCCAACTAACGCAATAGTCTCGCCAGCATTTACTAAGTCTCCTACATCTTTGAGTAATGTTTGTGTGTGTCCATATAGGCTCATAAAGCCTTTACCGTGGTCTACTACCATCACCCAGCCAAACCCATTTAGCCAATCTGCATAAACCACTTGTCCTTGTTTTATACTATTAACGGGTGCACCTGATTGTGCTTGGATCAATACGCCTTTCCAGCTCATCCCAGCGTGTTTTTGTTGTCCAAAGCGATGACGTAAGCGCCCTTTACTTGGCCAAAGTAAGCGGCCTTTATTTTGCGCTAAACCATCAAGTACTATCTCGGGAGATTGCTGTGTTTGTGCAAGTTCTTCAAGTGTTGAAATTAAGGTTTGTTCGTTTTCTTTTAAATAGTCGATTGCCTGTGCTGTTTGTTGTAAAGCGGCATTGAGCTTTTTTAGGTGTACCTGCCTGTCCATTTGACCTGCAACAAGGGCTGATTGGCGTTGTTCTTGTTGCGCTTTTAAAGCGCTGAGTTCATTTTGTTTGCGTGCCAGTTGTTGTTGGTTTTTAGCAAGTTCTGAAAAAACGTATTTGAGTTCTTCAAGTTGGGTGATTCTAGCTTTGTTGAAGTAGTCATAATAGCTTATCGCGCGTTCCAGATTTGCACTGTGCTGTTGGTTTAAAAGCATTTTTGAGTAATCGTGACTACCTGTCATGTAAGCACTTTTTAGTTGAGCAGCGAGTAATTTTTGCAACTGATACTTTTTGTTACTTAAGCTTTTTGCTTCGTTTTTCAGGGTATATTGTTGCTGTTGATTTTCAGTTATACCGCGCTGGGTGAGTGACAAGGCTTTGGCATTTTTGGCAATGTTGAGCTCTTGTTGTTTTAATTTTTTGCGCAGTGATGCAACATTGTTTTGCTGCTTTTGATAGCTTTGTTGGCTTTTTTTTAGTTCTTGTTGTACTTCGGTTAAATCTTGCTTGGTTCTTGTTTCATTGGCAACAACTGACGTTGCCACCAATGCCAAAACTAGTAAGATTAACTTGCTAGGGAAATTACACATGGTTATTTTAACGTCATGATAGGTTTACCAGTCATCTCATTTGGTTGCGCGATACCAAGCAGGTGCAACATGGTTGGTGCAACATCACTGAGTGTTTTACCTTCATGTGCTTGCGCGTCTCGGCCGACATAAATAAAGGGCACTGGTTCAGATGTGTGTGCGGTATGCGCTTGACCTGTGCTGGCGTTGGTCATTTGCTCGGCGTTGCCATGATCTGCTGTGATCAGCGCCTCACCACCTACTTGCTCAAGTGCATCAACAACACGACCAATACACTTATCAACTGCTTCACAGGCTTTTACTGCTGCGCTAAATACACCAGAGTGGCCAACCATATCACCGTTGGGATAGTTACAAATAATTACGTCATAATCGCCGCTGTGAATCGCTGCTACTAACTTATCTGTGAGTAGTTCTGAGTTCATTTCAGGCTGTAAATCATAAGTGGCAACCTGAGGTGATGGAATTAACTCTCGTTTTTCTCCAGCAAATTCACTTTCTCTACCGCCACTGAAGAAAAATGTTACATGAGCATATTTTTCTGTCTCTGAGATACGTAGTTGGGTTTTATTATGTTTGGCAAGCCATTCACCTAACACATTATTGAGTGTTTCAGGGGCGAAAGCCGCTGGTGCGTCAATATCTGCGGCATATTGTGTCATCATTACAAATGCGCTGAGTTTGGGTGTTACTTGTTTATTAAATCCATCAAATGATTCATCGACAAAAGAGCGAGTTATTTGACGTGCTCTATCTGCTCTAAAATTCATAAATATCATAGTATCACCATCATTGATGGTAACAGGTTGAGCATCGCTTGGTGTTATGGCACTTGCTTTAATAAATTCATCATTTTCATCACGCTCGTAAGCCGCTTTAAGTGCAGTGACGCCATTTTCATAGCTATACTGCGCTTGTGCGTTTACCATCAAATTGTAAGCGGCTTCAATACGTTCCCAGCGGTTATCTCGGTCCATGGCGTAGTAACGACCAATAACTGAAGCTAAGCGGCCGCACTTTAGTTCTGAAAATAGTGATTCTATACGTTCAATGGATGCATGCGCACTGCGCGGCGGGGTATCTCGTCCATCTAAAAAGGCATGAAAATAAACGGCTTTAGCGCCACGTTTTGCTGCTAGCTTAATACCTGCAATGATGTGATCTTCATGGCTATGCACGCCACCTGGGCTTAAAAGTCCCATAAGGTGCACAGCTTTATCAGCTTGTACTGCCTTATCGATGCTTTGTACCAAAACAGGGTTATGATCAAATTCACCATCATCGATGGCTTTAGTTATTCGAGTAAAATCTTGATATACAATACGACCCGCACCTAAGTTAACATGGCCAACTTCTGAGTTGCCCATTTGTCCATCAGGTAGACCAACATCTAATCCTGAGCCAGAGATCAGAGTATGAGGTTTAATTTGCCATAAATTGTCTAACACAGGGGTATTGGCTGCTAAAATAGCATTACTTTCGCTTTCTTCTCGATAACCCCAACCGTCTAAAATCATTAGAACAAGTGGTTTTTTTTGTGCAGTCATTTGGGCTCCTTTAGAACTAACTTTTTTATTTTATGCCAGAGGAATAAATTGGCATATTAGCGCGACGCCATATTTTCCTAGCATACCTTGTTTTGTGTAACTATTCAGCCCTGTTACTATGATTTATCCTCATCTAAATCGCTTGTTTTTAAGTAAGTGGGGGCTTGTTAAGGTTTGAGTGTTCCGACAAAGGGCTATACCCAAAGGAATGCAAAATGTATACTGCTGGGCGATTCATTATACGGGTGCTTGAACAGTGTTATATCGAGTGCCCAGACTGTTAAGTTGGAAGGTGCATGGAACAATACATCGAATTTATTGGCAACAATGCTATTTTAAGTGTTATTTGGTTGGCCTTAGTCGCTATGATAGTGGCAAGTTGGTTTAAAAGTAAGTTTTCAGCCATTGCACAGGTGAACCCTCAGCAATTGACCTTATTGGTAAACCGGGAGAATGGGCAGGTTGTGGATATTCGTCCTGCAAAAGAGTTTAATGCTGGCAAAATTGCAGGCGCTGTACAATTGAGTGCTGAAAAAGCAAAGCAAAGTGACTTTGCAGGACTTGAAAAGTATAAAACTAAACCCATTATACTTGTGTGTACAACAGGCATGACCGCGTCGGGTATTGCTAATACGATGCACAAAGCAGGCTTTGAGCATGTTTATGTGCTTAATGGCGGAATGGGTTCATGGCAAAGTGCGGGATTACCAATCACCGCGGGAAAATAATAGGAGTCTTTTATGACTGAGGTTGTGATTTACACAAAAGATTATTGTCCGTTTTGCCACCGAGCAAAGGCAATGCTTGACGCAAAAGGTGTAACATACACTGAATATGATATCGCCAAGCAACCAGAGTTACGTGACGAAATGATAAAAAAAGCCAATGGTGGATATACTGTGCCACAAATTTTTGTCAACGATAATCACATTGGTGGCTGTGACGATATGATGGCTATTGATGCTAAAGGCGAATTAAACGCTTTACTCAACGTATAAAAGACATTAAATAAAAATTTAAAGAATTTAGGAACACTCATGACAGATCAAAACCAAAATGCGGCAACAGAACAACAAGAAAGTGCGCAATTTAATATTCAACGTATCTATACTAAAGATATTTCGTTTGAAACGCCAAATTCACCTGCGATTTTTCAAAAAGAGTGGACGCCTGAAATTAAACTAGACATGGATACGCGTTCTGAAAAGCTAGACAATAGCGTATTCGAAGTGGTTCTTGCTTTGACTGTAACAGCAACGATTGGTGAAGAAACGGCATTTTTATGTGAAATTCAACAAGCAGGTATTTTCTCAATCGCTGATTTAGAAGAAGTACAAATGGCACATATGCTAGGCGCTTTTTGTCCGAACATTTTGTTCCCATATGCTCGCGAAGCCGTGGCTAGCTTGGTAAATCGTGGTACTTTCCCACAGTTAAACCTAGCACCAGTTAACTTTGATGCGCTATTTGCTCAATACATGCAACAAAGAACTGCGCAAGCAGAGCAAACTGCTGACGCATAATCGATGAGTTCAGTTCAGTCAGCTGTAACTGTATTAGGGGCGGGGTCTTATGGCACCGCCCTTGCTATTTGTTTCGCTCGAAATGGCCACAAGGTGACTTTGTGGGGGCGAAATAAAGACGACGTTGCGACGCTTGCAGCTGAGCGCACAAACCAACGTTATCTGCCCGATTGTCCGTTTCCAGACTCTTTACAACTTGAAAGTGATTTATCTCAAGCTGTGAAAGCCAGTGAAATCGTTTTATTGGTGGTGCCGAGTCATGCATTTGCTGACACCCTTTCGCTAGTGAGTAATGATTTGTTACCTAACGCGCGTGTTGCTTGGGCGACCAAAGGATTAGAGCCTGAAACTGGGCGTTTGTTACAAGAGGTAGCGCAACAGCAGCTGGGCGAGCAAGTGTCATTGGCCGTATTATCAGGGCCTACGTTTGCAAAAGAAATGGCAGCTGGGTTGCCAACGGCTATCTCAGTGGCTGCAACTGATTGCGCATTCGCCAGTGAACTGGCCAAGTTGCTTCATTGTGGTCGCTCATTTCGGGTATACAACAATGATGACTTTATCGGTATTCAATTGGGCGGCGCAGTTAAAAATGTGATCGCTATTGGTGCAGGAATGTCTGATGGCTTTGGTTTTGGTGCTAATGCTCGAACTGCATTGATCACGCGAGGCCTAGCTGAGCTTTGCCGATTAGGTACGGCTCTTGGCGCTCGTCCTGAAACATTCATGGGTATGGCGGGTTTGGGAGATTTGATCCTCACTTGTACAGATAATCAATCGCGTAACCGTCGCTTTGGTTTGGCACTTGGTAAAGGTCTGGGTGTTGATGAAGCAATGCACAGTATTGGTCAAGTGGTCGAAGGTTATCGCAACACCAAAGAAGTCTATTTATTAGCTCAGCGTAGTGGTATTGAAATGCCAATTACTGAGCAAATTTATCATGTGTTGTATCAACAAAAAGATGTCAAAGAAGCGGCAATGGCGCTCTTAGGCCGCGAACAAAAAGCGGAGTGAGCTGAATATATCTTGCTGCTATTTAAGTGACAGTTAAGGTCTGATTTCAATAACAGAATGGATTCAGGCCTTTTTACTTTTAGGCTAGCGGTTTAATGAGAACCTATTCTCTTATTTGCAATTTACATAAGTTATTAAGTTGTATTGCTCATTTTGCGTATTGCCCCTCTTTAATTTGAACAAAATTTATACCTCAAAGTTCAACATATCCTAGCGCATGACTATGTACGCACATTACACGGGTTAACTCCACTGACAATCAAACTCATCAACGAATGCTTGTTCTAGTTGCTGTTTGTATTTTTTATTGATAGGTGAGCTGACGAGCTTTTTTAACTCATCTCCAGTTTGTGTTAATTTATAATAACTTAGTACCAGCTCATTACTTTTTGGAGTGAGGGTGAGCTTTTTGCTATGAAAAGAAAACTGTATTGACTGTCCTTGCTTTAAATTTGCAGATTCAATTTCTTTTCTATACACAATATTAATATCCATCAAAGTCAGTATATTGGGAAAGCTCAGGCCGGCACTACCTAGATTAATTGACTCTTTATTGCCTTTTCTTAGCAAATCAAAAAATGATGGCTTTTTATAGTAGCCTAGTAATATAAGGTAGCTGTCTTCTTTTTCTAAGTACCCACATAAAGCGGCGCACTTTTGTAACGCAGTGGCTTCTCTTTGGGTCATTTGCTTTAATGTTTGTAGACTTTTAATTGAAAAAGTACCTGGTGAAACAGTCTCCCCGACTAAAATTTTAGCCCAGAGTTTTTGCATATTTTGATTCGCAATATCTTCTGCTAAAACGATAAAATGCTCAAGCCAATCTGGGTCTGGACGCCCTTGACTTGTGACATCAGGACAAACACTTAGCGCCATTGCGGTAATTTGTTCTATGTTCTGTTGACGCTGTATTTTATTAAGTTGCTGGCGTTTTAACGCGCGCTTTAAAACACTTTCATCACTGCGTACTGAATAATTGATGGGCATAGTGCCTTTTGCACTATAACTATTGTCGGAGCCACTACGCGTGCCAAAATCACGACTTTTAACCATAGTAAAACCAAGCTTTTCTTCTATTAATGTTGCTAGACTTGCTTTAGCTTGGGCGTTTTTTACACTCATAGTGCAGCCCTTAATTTAAGTTCTGATTGCAAATTGTTATAGGCTGAAATTATCATTTGCCGTAAATAGTATTCAATATAAAGTGCAGTATAGCCACCTAGTAATGTTGAGTGCACCGCGCCAGATATTTGCCAGTTTACTGTAATAGAGTCATTGTGATGAGTAAAAGTTAACAGTCCTATTGCGCTATGCTCATTGTTAAATAGCATAGAAAATTCTATCCCTTGTTTTGTTTTTTTTGTAATTGTTAGCTCAATACGACCTAGTTGATGATCAATGGCGGCATGAGCCCCTACGCCGGTACTCGGTGTTGAGAAATGTATGTATTGGGTTTGGCTAATACGTTGCCACATCATTAGTTTTGACCACTGCTTTAAGTCGAGTAAAGCAAAAAGTTGGCGCTCATCAGTGGTCGAAAAGGTAATTTGTTGCTTTAATTGATACTTATGCGGCAACAGTAAGCCTGCTGCCACAAACAAGATTGTGACCAAAAGCAGTGCCTTCATTACAATGATGAGTATTTTAATACATACCTCCTGATGCAGTATTGCTGATATGCTACACGCAAGTACTTGAACATCGTCTATAATATCTCATGGGTGTGAGCGAAGTTTATATCTTGTAGTAAAAATGTACCACAATTCGTATGATGGTAAACGACTTAGTCAATCTAAGCACATAGAAAGTAAGTTGAGTGTTGAATTAAAGGATAAAAAATGGCGTCTGAACAAGATGATTTTTTGTTTTTAGATCATGATGAAGAACTTCAAGAAGTAGAAGAAGTTGCAAGCGCTGCTTGGGACATCTTGATTGTGGATGATGATCCTGAAATTCATTCTGTAACGACTTTGGCACTGTCAGGCGTTGAATTTTGGGGACGTTCTCTATTTTTTCATCATGCATACAGCGGCGCAGAGGCTATTGAAAAGCTGATCCACAACCCTGAAATTAGTGTGATGTTGTTAGATGTGGTTATGGAAACAGACGATGCCGGGTTAACTGTTGTTAAGCGTGTACGTGACGAACTTAAAAATAATAGTGTACGAATTATTTTAAGGACTGGGCAGCCTGGTCATGCGCCTGAAGAACAAGTTATTCGTGATTATGATATTAACGATTATAAAATGAAAACCGAGCTAACTCGCTCAAAACTTGTTACTTCTATGATGACAGCTGTGCGTTCTTATCGTCAGATTTGTGAGCTAGAAGCGCAGAGTTTAGCGTTGAGTTCTATTTTAGATGCATGTAAAGGTATCTTAGGCCATAATGATATTAGCTCGTTTAGCTTGGCTGTAGTAACACATTTAGCAAAAATTTTGGGAAGTGAAGCCAATGGTATTGTCTGTGGGCAATTAGGTAGAGGCAAGCGTTTTACCGTGCTTGGTGGAACGAGTCATTTTCAAGAGTCATTTGGTGATGGTTTAGAGCAGCTCGACAATGGCCGCGTAATTATGCAGGTACAAAACTGCTTTGACAGCGCTCAACATCAGCGTACAGAACATGATATAACTGTGTTGCTCAAAGGCAAAAATCGCAGCGCAGCTATTTATATAGAGTTGGACATACAACCAACAGATTCACAACTTCAATCAATGGAAGTATTTTTAGCCAATGTGAGTGTTGGGTTAGACAATATTAAGTTATTTAATGAACTACGAGATGTTGCTTACAAAGATCCATTGACTAAACTACCTAACCGTTCCAGTTTTACAGAAAAAATAACAAACTACTATAAGCCTAAAAGTAATGATCTATTGCTCATTCTCATTGATATAGCTCAGTTTTCAGATATCAATAATGGCTTGGGACAAGAGGTAGGTAACCAGTTGCTGATTGCGGTTATGACGCGCCTTGAGCAAGAGTTTCCACAAACTGAGTTATTAGCGCGTATTGGTGCAGATGTGTTTGCGCTGCTATTGCCCAAGGTCGCTTTTGAAGAGCAGATGTTTATAGATAGTTTATTAACGCCCTATCAAGTGAATGAGCATGTATTATCTATTCATTTTAGAGTGGGTGTGTGTGAACAAGATGACTTTGTGTGTAATGGCTTAGATACACTAAAGTTGGCTTATATTGCACTTAATCAAGCGAAGCAAGAAAACCGTGTGATAGGACGTTATACGAGTGACCTTGAAGAGAAAATGGCTTGGAAGCTAGGGCTGATCCGACAGCTAAGACAAGATTTTGAGCATAAAAGGCTTGAAGTATGGTATCAGCCACAACTATGTTTCAAAAATTTAGAGGTAGTTGGTTGTGAGGCATTACTCCGCTGGCCCTCAGGAAATGGTCGGTATATTTCCCCAGGTATTTTTGTTCCACTGGCAGAGAATGCGGGCTTGATTGTAGATATTGGTCAGTGGGTTTTGGAACAAGCATGTGAGCAACAAAAAAAGTTGGCTGCAATTGGCAAGTCAATTAGTGTGGCGGTAAATGTATCGGTTCCTCAGTTTAAAGTTGCTAACTATGCTCAAAGTGTAAAAGACACATTGCTAGAGTACCAAGTAGACCCTAAATTTATCGAACTGGAGGTTACAGAAAGTGTGGTCATGGATGAGGTTGGTGCTGTGGTTGAAACGTTAAGAGAGCTTCAAGAGTTTGGTGTAGAAGTAGCTATTGATGATTTTGGCACTGGGTTTTCATCATTGAGTTACTTGCAGACATTGCCATTTTCTCGTTTAAAAATTGATCGTGCATTTATTAAAGATATTCCACACAGTGATAGTGGCGCAATTGCTGAATTAGTTATTTCATTGGGACGTCACCTTGGTCGTAAAACAATTGCTGAAGGCGTTGAAACAAAAGAGCAAAGTGATTTACTCAAAAAAAATGGGTTGTGATGAAGTACAAGGGTTTATGTATGCCAAGCCCATGCCCAGTGAAGAGTTAATGATATTTTTAAAAAATTATAAGCCTAAAGTTGATTGAAGCGTCGCTAAGAAGCTAATTTAATATACTTGCTAATCTATGGTTTGTGGTCAGGAGCATTTAAGCTATAATTCGGCTCTTTTTTATCCTCTAGGCTGTCACTATGAGCACACTCAAAGCTGAACGTCCATTATTCTCATACCCAAAATACTGGGCTGAGTGTTATGGAACGGCTCCTTTTTTACCAACCACCCGTGAAGAAATGGACGCCTTAGGCTGGGATAGCTGTGACATTGTACTGATAACTGGCGATGCTTATGTGGATCACCCAAGTTTCGGCATGGCTGTAATTGGCCGCGTGCTAGAAGCGCAGGGCTTTAGGGTAGGAATTATTGCTCAGCCAGACTGGTCAAATAAAAATGCCTTTATGGACCTTGGTAAGCCGAATTTATTCTTTGGTGTAACAGCGGGTAACATGGACTCTATGATTAACCGTTATACTGCAGAAAAACGTATGCGCCATGATGATGCATATACGCCTGACAATATAGGTGGAAAGCGTCCAGACCGTGCCGTGGTTGTTTATAGCCAACGTTGCCGCGAAGCTTATAAAGAAGTGCCTTTGGTGATCGGAGGTATTGAAGCAAGCTTAAGACGCATCGCGCATTATGACTATTGGCAAGAAAAGGTACGTCGTAGCATTATCTTTGATGCTAAAGCCGATATTCTTATTTATGGCAACGCAGAACGCCCGTTGGTTGAAGTTGCTCACCGTATCGCTAAAGGCGACTCTATCGAAGACATTCAAGATGTACGTGGTACTGCCGTTATTCGCAAAACCCCTTTGCCACAATGGCGAGGTAGTGACTCTACAGCCATCGACAAAGTGGGAAAAATTGATCCAATCCCCAACCCCTATGGTGCCGATGATGTTGGCTGTAGCAAATCTGAATTTACCAAAGCGGGTATTGATTTATCTACCGATACTGCAAAACCTATTACAATTCAGCCACCAAGATTAAAGCCTTGGGAAAAGGTGTATGTAAAGTTGCCAGCTTATGAACAGGTTAGTGTCAATAAACCTTTGTATGCTCATGCTTCTCGAATTTTACACCAAGAAACTAACCCAGGATGTGCTCGAGCGCTTTTTCAGCGCCATGGTGATCGCTATATTTGGGTTAACCCGCCAGCTTTCCCGTTGGAGACGCATGAGATGGATGCGGTATTTGGATTACCTTATCAACGCGTGCCGCACCCAAGTTATGGGGATGCAAAAATACCGGCCTATGACATGATCAAAACATCGGTCAACATTATGCGAGGCTGTTTTGGGGGATGTAGTTTTTGTTCTATCACTGAACATGAAGGACGAATTATTCAAAGTCGTTCAGAAGAATCAATTATCGAAGAGATAGAACAAATCCGTGATAAAGTACCGGGCTTTACTGGGGTTATTTCTGATTTAGGTGGCCCTACTGCAAATATGTACAAGTTACGTTGCAAAAGTAAAAAAGCAGAAAGTACGTGCCGCCGTTTATCGTGTGTTTATCCTGATATTTGCAAACATATGGACACCGACCACACGCCAACTATTGATTTATATCGTAAGGCGCGAGATGTTGAAGGAGTAAAGAAAATACTTATTGCATCGGGTGTTCGTTATGATTTGGCGATTGAAGACCCTCGCTACGTAAAAGAGTTGGTGACGCACCATGTTGGCGGTTATTTGAAAATAGCGCCAGAACATACCGAGCAAGGCCCTTTGTCTAAAATGATGAAACCGGGTATGGGTACATACGATAAATTTAAAGCATTATTTGATAAATACTCAAAAGAAGCAGGAAAAAAGCAGTATTTGATCCCGTACTTTATTTCAGCGCACCCAGGCACAACAGATGAAGATATGGTTAATATGGCGTTATGGTTAAAATCAAATGATTTTAAGTTAGATCAGGTGCAAAACTTCTACCCATCACCGATGGCTAATGCGACAACGATTTACCACACCGAAATGAATTCGCTGCGAAATATTAAAAATAACAAAGAGCAGGTGAGTGTACCTAAAGGCGCAAGGCAGAGACGGTTACATAAGGCTATTTTACGTTATCATGACGAATCAGGTTGGCCTATGATCCGTGAGGCGTTACGCGCTATGGGCAAAGCGAACCTGATTGGTAAAGGACCAAACTGCTTAGTACCAGAAGAGGGAAGAGCACAAAGGTCAAAGGCAAATCGTAAAGGTAAAGGTGGGCAAGCAGCACTGACTCGTCATACCGGATTTGGCCAGTTCAAAAAAGCGAATACTAAACCCAAAGTGGCAGGCAATAGACAAAGAGCAAAATAGTATATCAGTAAAAAATGAGTCTATATGATTTTAAAAAATTGACCATTCTAGCGAGCTATATAACTCATTAACGGCGTTAAAAATTACTCATGTAGAATATGTTACTAAGCCAATTATCTATCGCACTATCTGATTATTTTTTTAATGTCATTGGTATAACTTGAATGTGATTTAAAGGTTAGCAGCGTCATAAAACTGCTCAAATAGTGCTTCATCACCAAGGAGTGCTTGTTTGAGTGGGCTCCATTGTCTTAGCTGGTGGCCTGCTACGGCTCGCCACTGCGCCATTTCATCCACTGTAGGTTGGTAAATCTTTGTGCCTAGTTGTTTTAAGCCAAGTTCACAATATTGTTCAACCCGAGGGAGCTGCGCTAAATGTGCCTCAAAAGTTGCTTTAGAGGCAGTTTTTAGAGCATACCTCAACTCTTTTGACAAGCTATTAAACCAAGACTGATTCACTACAAATAACCAACCATCTTGAACACTCTTAATTTGTGACACAGTCCCCAGATGCTGTTTTAAATTATTCGGGCCATTAAACAGCCCAACTACAGAAGGGTCGAGCGCATTAATCCGTCCACCTCGTGCGAGAGTGGCCGTTTTATTCCAAGGAACTTCAACGGCCGAAGTACCACACAAATCATAAAATTGTTGCAGTGCTTTACTTGCCGGTATACGAAATATGATGTTGTGCATATCTTGTGGTGTTTTGATTGTTTCGCCATAGCGTTTCGTTGAAGTTGCGGTTCTTGTTCCGGGTAAGTAATGCATTAAAATTGTTAATTTACCTTGGCGATGTATTTTATCGATGATTTGACTTTGCCATAACTTGGATGAAATAAGTTTGAGGTAGTTGTGTCGTTGCGCGCACCAAAATGGAATATTAAGTATATCCAGTGCTGGTAGGATGGGTGTTAAATTTGATACTGAGATCAGCGCACCATGAATAGAGCCTCTGGCAACGAGTGCCGCAAGCTTGGTACCAACACCTAATTTACCTTTGTGGAACACATTTAAATATATTTTACTGTTACTGAAATACTCAATATTTTCTTTTAGCTGTTGATGCATATGAGGTGATGAGCGCCACTGATTTGTATCATAGGGTGAAGCAAATACCATATTAATTAATGCCTGATTGCACCGCTCAAACTCTTGCTCATTCACTGTTTTGCAATTATCTTGTGCAAATAAAGGAAGTGGTAAAGTGAGCCCAGCACCTAGGTAAGCTAATTGTTTAGTAAAGAGCCGACGAGTTGGACTATTGTTGTTGGCATACTCTTTTTTATCAGCTGTCATACTACTTAAATTATTAACTTGATAATGATTTAAGCTTAGCAGAGAACAACCATATATTGGTGTTAAGCACTTTATTTACTAAGCTTATGTTATAACCCTTTGTTGAGCAGTCATTTGTGCAAATTTCACAGTCAAAGTTAGTTTTTAAAGTCGTACTTGTTAGCGGGCTGATGTTGAGTGTTTTTATAGCTTGGATTTTGATCTCTCTAGTTTATGAGCAACTCAGAACTGAGCAACAATTAAACCAATTTAACCGTTTGTTTCAGAGTGTACAACATACCTATACCACAATAGCAACGCAGGACAAAGGTCTAGCAGAATATACTTTAGCTGTGAAAAAGTTGCAGCGCTATTTGAGGGATCACCAAAGTCAAAACTCCTCTTTTTTTAGTCAAAATTTGGTAACTCAAGTTGACTTACAAGTAGCATTACTTGCTTTTGAGGACACAGCCTTAAATGACCCGCCTATGCAGCTTCAGGTATTAAATAACACTCGCTTTTTACAACTTTCTGAGGGTAATAATGCTTTATCTGAAACATTTACTCAGCAATTTTCAAATAACCCAGCCTCTGAGCAACCCATTGATCTGAGATGGTGGTCTTTGTTATTAGTTGTACTATTTTTGTGGGGAGCTTGGTTGTATTGTCTTTATAGAAAGCTAAGCCAAGGTATTGCATTAACAGAGCAAGTGCTCAGTGATGTCAAAGGGCTACAGTCATATCGTTTACCTGAGCATTGTAAAGGGCAGTTAGTTGCAGAGCCTCAATTGCAAGAACTGCTTGAGTTTACGAATGTGTTAGCAACAAGGTTAGATCAGGTGCATGCACGATTTATAGAACAGGCGCAAGAAGCTACTTTAGGTAGTATGATCCAAGGCTTTTCTAAATCATTACAGCATACCGTTGAGCATGCGGCAACACACCAAAAGCGGCTAAATACCATTGTAAACAAGCTTACCTGTGGTCAAGCGAATGAAGGTCAAGTATCTCAATTGTTAACTAAATCACAGCAAATATTAACGCAATTAGATGTGGAACTTGCAAATATTTATGACCTATTAGCTGACTTTGAGCATATCTCAAATTATCAGCAGTTTGATGTAGTTGTGGAGTTTAATCTTAAACAACTGGTTGAAAATGTATTTGTACGTCATAGTACTGAACTTATAACCGAGCAGTTTCAGGTTAGTTATGAGATACCTGATACGTTGCAACTGCAAAGCTACCCAGCGGTATTTGAACAAGTATGCCATCACTGTATTAGTAATAGCGTTAAACATGCAAAACATACAGATAAACCATTACATATTGTGGTGTCTGCTATGGTTGTGAATGACTTTGTTCATTTGTACTTTAAAGATGATGGGGTGGGGATAGACAGTGAGCTATTACCTATTTTAGCTCAGCCATCGCTCAATAGTCGACAGCATTTTGGCAAATTAGGTTTGGGGTTGAGTGTGATTTATCATTTAGTGACAGATAAGTTAAAGGGGGAGTTAAAAGTTCAAAGTCCTGCACACGGTGGTGCATGCATTCATATAGTGTTGGCAAATACTCTGTTTAGTCAATCACCTACTGTGCGAACAAGTTACCGTAAAAAATATAATGAAAGCAAGGCTCCTTAGGTATGGTTTCTTAATAATTGAAAAAGGCTGCTATTGCAGCCTTTTATTATTCATTAGTAAAAAGTCTTAAGACTTTTTACTTGCTACCCATTCATCAACAAAGTTCTCTAGTACGTTCAATGGTACTGGACCATTTTTTAGAACTACATCATGGAACTGGCGAATATCAAATTTGTCACCTAACTCTTTTTTAGCCGCTTCTCTTAGCTCTAAAATTTTCAACATACCAATTTTATAAGCGGTAGCTTGCGATGGCATAACGATATGACGTTCAACCATTTTTACGCCGTCAGACTTTGCATTTGGAGTATTATTTACATAGTAATCAATACCTTCTTGACGTGTCCATTTCATTGCATGAATGCCGGTGTCGACAACTAGTCGACATGCACGCCATAGTTCCATTGCTAAGCGACCAAAATCTGAGTAAGGGTCTTCATACAAGCCCATTTCTTTTGGTACAAGTTCAGAGTATAAACCCCAACCTTCAATATAGGCTGTATAGCCACCAAATTTTCTGAACTTAGGAACACCTTCAAGCTCTTGTGCAATAGCAATTTGCATATGGTGCCCTGGTAGCCCTTCATGATAAGCCAATGCTTCCATTTGGTAAGTTGGCATAGCCTCCATATCATACAAGTTCGCGTAGTAAATACCTGGACGTGAGCCATCTGGAGCTGGTTGTTGGTAAAATGCTTTACCTGCAGCTTTTTCTCGGAAAGCTTCAACACGTTTTACAATCATGTCTGCTTTTGGCTTAACAATGAATAGCTCATCAAGGCGTAATTTCATGTTATCGATAAGTGCAGTAGCTTCGTTCAGGTATTGCTCTTTACCAGCCTCAGTATTTGGCAAATAGAACTGCTTATCCGTTTTCATGAACTCCATGAACGCTTTTAAGTCACCTTTAAAACCCACTTTGTCTTTAATTTCACGCATTTCATCATGGATGCGAGCGACTTCAGATAGGCCAATTTCATGAATTTCTTTAGCTGATAAGTCAGTCGTTGTCGTGCGAGCTAACGCATTGTTGAAAAACGCTTCACCGTCAGGGAATTTCCAAGCACCATCGCGGTTGTCTGCTCGTTTCTCTAGTTGTGCAAGGTAATTAATAAGCTTGCTATAAGAAGGTTTTACAGCGACTTTTAATGCATCAGTTGCTTGAGCAATAAGCGCTGATTTTTCATCATCAGCAATGCTTAGTTTCTCAACTTTACGTTTAAAGTCTGCCAGTAAGGTTGAGTCAGCACCATTATCAAAAGGTGCGCCAACAATGATATTTTTGCTTGATTCAATCACATGAGGAAAAACAAATTTAGGAGCAATAACTCCTTTGTTAGCTCGACTCTTTAAATCGTCAATCAGTTGTTCAAAAACTTTTGGTACACCATTTAAACGTGAAATATATGCTTTTGCATCTTTCACATCAGAGATTTGATGTTGGTTGATTAAAAACGCTGGCACCATTGAGTGAGTACCAAACATTTGGTTCACAGGATAGTTATGATGGCGCCATTTAAAGTCAGCTATTTCATTTTCTAAGTTTTGTTGCATTAAGTCATAGCTAACTTGTGTCGCAGTATCTAATTTATTACGGTCTATGCTTTTTAGTGTTAAGAGATCTTTTTTGGTTAGCGCTAAATCTTCTAGCGCTCGTTCTTCACTTTCGTCATCCCACTTATCGTAATCTTGCTTAATCCCCATGTAAGTTTGATAAACAGGGCTTCGCATTACATTACGAGTAAACACTTCTTCAAAAAATGCATTCGCTTTTTCGATTTCGCTTTGTGCTATTTGTTGCACTTGTTGTGTAGGAGCTGGTTTTTCGGCTGTTTGCTGACAACCACCTAGTAAAGCTACGCTAATAGCAGCGGCAATAACAGTAAGTTTACGCATTGTTCTACCTTTGTTGTTATTTAGGAGCCTAAGGCTCAGTCTTAAAAAAATGTATAAAAATTGGCGATTATTAAAACAATTTAAACAAATGATTGTAGCAGGTCGTTTAAATACCTGTGGCCCTTATTTGTAACTAACCATGAATCACCCTGATCAAGCAATAGGCCTTTTGATTGAGCATTATTAAGCTTGTTTTCAATGAGTGCTAGCGACAGTCCAGTAAAGTCGATAAATTCTTGCTTATTACAGGGTTGTTGCAAGCGCAGGCAATTCATAAAAAACTCAAATGGTCGATCTTTGTGCTCGACCTGCCAGCTGTCAAACAGATACGGTTTAGTTAAGTCCATGTACCCTCTAGGGTGCTTTACTTTAACTGTTCGCACGATCTCATTTAGGCCTGGTTGGGTAATTTTGCCATGTGCTCCACATCCGATCCCAAGATAATCGCCGAACTGCCAATAATTCAGGTTGTGTTTACATTGGTATCCTGTTTTTGCATAGCCAGATATTTCGTATTGCTGATATCCCGCCTGTGCTAATAAAGCTTGACCTTGTTCTTGAATATCCCAAAGAGTTTCGTCTTCGGGAAGAACTGGGGGTTTAGAAGCAAATTGTGTATTTGGCTCAATAGTGAGTTGGTACCAAGAAATATGCGGTGGATGCAAATCAATGACACGCTGAAGGTCGCTCAATGCATCAGGTAGTGTTTGGTGTGGTAAACCATGCATTAAATCCATGTTGAATGAGTTTAACCCAGCTTTCTTTGCTTCGTTAGCTGCATTGAGTGCCTCTTGTTCACCATGAATACGGCCAAGCGCTTTGAGCTTGTCTGATTGAAGGCTTTGTACACCAATCGATATTCGATTAATACCAGCCTCAACATAGTGCTTGAAGCGGTCTGTTTCGACGGTACCTGGATTTGCTTCTAAGGTTATTTCAATACCCGGTTCAAATTCTACTAAGTTATTTATTTCGCCTAATAAATACCGGTAAGCGTCGGCGGATAGTAAACTAGGCGTGCCGCCGCCGATAAAAATGCTATGTAGCTTGCGGTTTTGCACCAAGTGTAAGTCGGCTTTAAAGTCGGCTAATAAATGCTGTACATACTCTTGTTCAGGCACTTTGCCTTTTAAGCTATGACTGTTGAAATCACAATAAGGGCATTTTTGTATACACCATGGAACGTGTATGTATAAGCTTAGTGGAGGCAGTTTCACAAACGAGCCTGCAGTTGAGTGAGCAACATATTGAGTGCTTGGCCTCGGTGGCTAATGGCATTTTTTTGTGCTTTAGTCAGGTCTGCACTGGTACACTCGAGTTGTGGAATATAAAAAATAGGATCATATCCAAAACCTTCACGACCTTGCTGCTTAGTTGTGATTTCACCCTGCCAACTTGCTTGGCAAATAATGGGCGTAGGATCGTTGGCATGGCGCATATATACCAGTACACACCAAAAGCGGGCGCTTCGTACGGGGTTGTCGCCAAGCTCTAATAACAATTTGTCGATATTATCTTGGTCGTTGGCATTGATACCTGCATAGCGCGCAGAAAAAATGCCCGGCGCGCCGTTAAGCGCGTCGACCTCTAATCCCGAGTCATCAGCAATGGCCGCAAGGCCTGTCACTTTAGCTGCATGACGCGCTTTAATAATGGCATTTTCTACAAAGGTAGTGCCAGTTTCTGCCACATCTGAAACACTAAACTGACTTTGCGGTAATACTTCAATGCTGAGCTCACTGAGCATATTTGCAAGCTCTTTCACTTTGCCTTGATTACCTGTCGCTAAGACAATTTTTTGGGTCATACTACTTTAATCCACATAAAATTTTTGCTGAAACTTTAATACCTGCTGGGTATTACCTTGTTGAATGTTTATCGTAAAACGATAAATCTCTTCATTATCAAAATCTATTTGCGCAAGGTAATAGATCGACTCCCCGTCAACAACCTCTTTAAACGTGAGTGTTTGCTTATTGCCAATTAGGTTGCGGGCTTCACCTGTTAAAGTCGCTTGTTGCGCCGTTTTTTCAGTGTTATTTTTTAACACTGAAATATTCACAACTGCTTTGTAGTTACTGCGTTCTAAGTCGTAAGCTCTGGCAATGTTAGGCTGTATAAAGGTTGAAGGAAAAGCAATATAATGGACTTGCCAAGCGCCTAATTCTTTAAATTGACCACCTTGAGTTGACTGTGCTTGCACAAAAGTAGAGGCAATAAGCACTAAGGCTAAGAGAAAATACTTGTTCATGATTAAGGCTCCTATGCGAGTAAGTCCATTACCAGCAATTGTAAAAATTGCATACCAATGATCAGCACTAAGATTGATAAGTCTAAACCGCCCAGTGGTGGAATAACTTTACGAATAGGTCTTAACATCGGTTCAGTTAGTTGATCAAATACCGCTGCTATGGGGTTGTAGCCTTGTGCAACCCAACTTAATATTGCTCTAATGATAAGTATCCAAAATACCAAAGAGAATGCTTCTTTCAATACGGTCACAACACCATTGATCAATGTACTGATAGGGTCCCAGCCGCCATAAAAAAGCACCATGAGCAAAGATACTTTAGCAAAGCCCACAATGAACGCCAGTAATAAAGAAGCAAAGTCGAGCCCTCCGACACCAGGAATTATTTTTCGCAGTGGATTGACTGCAAATGAAGTCACTTTTACGACCGTTTGGCTCAGTGGGTTATAAAAATCAGCACGCACTAGCTGTAACCAAAATCGTAACAATACGACCATTAAGAATAGATCAAAAACGATCCCGATTAAAAATTGCATGGAGTTCATAAATTAACCTTATATTTCTTTTTCCATTTCTTCAGCGCGGGCAATACAAGCATCCATTGCACCTGCGACTGTCGCGTGTAAGTTTTGAGATTTTAGGTGTTCAACCGCAGCATGAGTGGTGCCGCCTTTAGAGGTAACGTTTGCTCGTAATTGAGCGATGCTGATATCGGGCTGAGAGAGAGCCATTTCAGCGGCTCCTAATGCTGTTTGTTGTACTAACAGACGAGCTTGCTCAGCACTAAAGCCAAGCGCTTTGGCTTTTTCTTCAATGGCTTCCATAAACAAGAAAAAGTAGGCTGGTGAAGAGCCTGTTACAGCAATAACATCATTAATCTGGGATTCTTGCTCTACCCAAGTTGCAATGCCAGTAGCAGAAAATACTTCAGTCACATAATCGTGTTCATCTTGGCTAATGTCTTCACCATATAAGCCACAGACACCTCTGCCCAATAGACAAGGGGTATTTGGCATACAGCGCACCATTTTTACCTTTTGTGCAAGCATGTCTCTTAGGCGAGTGACGGTGATACCGGCAGCAACAGAGATAAACAACTTATCGCTGATATCAACACCTGAATCTTGAAAGCTTTGGCAAAGTTCAGCCATCATTTGAGGTTTTACAGACAAGACAATCACATCAGCATCTCGTAAAGCTTGGTTATTATCTGAGGTGGTTTGTACTTGGAAGTCAGCTGCTACTTTGGCGAGTTTATCTTTGTTACGGTTAGTAGCGATAATGCTTTGTGGTGCAAAGCCGTTTTTAATCATGCCGCCAATGATCGCGTAACTCATATTACCTGTGCCGATGAATGCAATTGTTTTATTTGACATAGCGAGTACTTACCTTATTTTCTTGAGCCAAAAATATCAGTGCCAATGCGTACCATAGTGGCACCAGCTTCTATTGCTGGTTCTAAATCACCACTCATACCCATCGACAATGTATCTAGCTGAGGATATTGGTCCTTTAGTCTATCAAAGCAAGCTTTCATTTGCTGGAAATATTGTAATTGTTTATTTTTATCATCAGTTTGTTCTGTTATGGTCATCAGCCCTCTAAGGTTAAGTTGACGACTGTTATCGATAAATTCTGCAAGTTGATCAAGGTCTTCTAACTGGCAGCCAGATTTGTTTTCATCTGCACTGATATTTACTTGAATAAGTACATTCAGAGGTAGCAAATTAGTGGGTCGCTGTTCATTTAAGCGTCTTGCAATTTTTTCTCGGTCTACGCTTTGCACCCAACTAAAGTGCTCAGCGACTAAACGTGACTTATTAGATTGGATAGGGCCAATAAAATGCCACTGAATGTCTTTTTTATCTTTTAAGTGGGTTATTTTATCTACCGCTTCTTGAACATATGACTCACCAAATTGGCGTTGGCCTTGTGCATATGCCTCTTCGATAAGTTCAATAGGTTTAGTCTTAGAAACTGCTAAAATAGTAACAGGGTGATCACTTAGATGATTATCTGTACGTTGTTGTGCGGCTTTTTCTACGCGGGCGTAGGCCAAGTTAAGTCGTTCTGCTATTGTAACCATATTATTTTTCAGCTCGTAGTGGAGTCATACATGGATATTACTGAGTTATTGGCTTTTAGTGTGCAACACAAAGCCTCCGATTTACATTTATCATCGGGCGTATCGCCTATGATACGCGTTGATGGTGACGTGCGTCGCGTTAATATTCCAGCGCTTGAAGCGAAGGATGTTAACAATCTGGTGTACGATATCATGAATGATAACCAGCGCAGAGACTATGAGCAAAATCTAGAGGTAGATTTTTCTTTTGAAGTGCCCAATTTAGCCCGCTTTCGTGTTAATGCCTTTAATACCAATAGGGGGCCTGCGGCTGTTTTTAGGACCATTCCAGCGGATGTATTAAGCTTGGATGACTTGGGTGCGCCGGATATTTTTCGTAAAATTGCAGAGTATCGTAAGGGGTTAGTGCTGGTCACCGGTCCAACAGGTTCGGGTAAGTCTACAACGCTGGCAGCTTTGGTTGATCATATTAATGCAACGCAGCATTACCATGTTCTAACAATCGAAGACCCTATTGAATTTGTTCATAAAAACCAAAAAAGTTTGATAAACCAACGAGAGGTCCATCGTGATACTCGCAGTTTTAAAGCGGCATTACGCAGTGCATTACGTGAAGACCCTGATGTTATTTTAGTTGGTGAACTACGTGATTTAGAAACCATACGATTAGCCATGACAGCCGCTGAAACCGGACATTTAGTGTTTGGTACATTGCATACTACGTCTGCACCGAAAACAATTGACCGAATTATTGATGTTTTTCCCGGTGAAGAAAAAGACATGGTGAGATCTATGCTGTCAGAGTCACTTCAAGCGGTGATCTCACAAACATTAGTGAGAAAAGTAAGTGGCGGACGTGTTGCAGCACACGAAATTATGCTTGGCACACCCGCTATACGTAACTTGATCCGAGAAGATAAAATCCCGCAGATGTACTCAACGATTCAAACGGGTGCAATCCACGGTATGCAAACAATGGAGCAGTGTTTGACTAACTTTGTCAACAGAGGAGTCATATCACAACAAGATATCCAAACTCAGACGCAAGATAAACGTAATCAGAGTAATTTTTAAGGAGTACTGATGCTGCTAGATAAATATTTTCAACTCATGGTTGATAAACAAGCTTCGGACCTTTTTGTGTCTGCTGGATTAACGATTAGTGCTAAAATTGACGGTGAATTACGCTCACTTGATGACGAGCCCATAAATGCTGCTAAGTCTTTGTCTTTGGTCGAGTCGCTGATGACACCTAAACAAAAACAACAGTTTCATGAACATAAAGAATGTAACTTTGCGATAGTAACTGATGTTGGTCGATTTCGTGTCTCAGCTTTTTGGCAACGTGATTGTGCGGGCATGGTCATACGTCGGATCATCACAGCAATCCCAGATGTACAAGAGCTTGGTCTACCGTCAGTATTAACTGATGTTATTATGGCCAAAAGAGGGTTGCTGTTATTTGTAGGTGGCACTGGAACTGGTAAGTCAACTTCATTGGCTGCGTTGCTGGGGTATCGTAACCGAAATCAGCGTGGGCATATTCTGACGATTGAAGACCCTATTGAGTTTGTTCATGAGCATAAAAAGAGCATTATTACTCAGCGTGAAGTGGGGCTCGATACCGAAACTTTTGAAGCAGCACTAAAAAGCTCTTTACGCCAAGCCCCTGACGTCATTTTAATTGGTGAAATACGCTCCCAAGAAACCATGGAGTATGCACTGAGCTTTGCAGAAACTGGTCATTTATGTGTGGCTACTTTACATGCCAATAATGCTAACCAAGCCATTGACCGTATTATGCACCTTGTTCCAAAAGAGAAACATGACAAACTAAAATATGATTTAGCACTGAATTTGCGGGCTATTGTCGCTCAACAGCTCGTGCCTTCATCCAAAGGAGAAGGGCGAGAAGCGGCAATTGAAATTTTATTAAACACGCCATTGGTCGCTGAGTTAATTAAAAAAGGAGATGTGGGGTCGATTAAAGAAGCGATGGGCAAGTCTAAAGAAATGGGCATGCAAACGTTTGATCAAGCATTATTTGAACTGTATAAACAACAGCGAATTAATTATGCAGATGCATTGCATCATGCTGATTCACCTAATGATTTAAGGTTGATGATAAAACTGCAAAATAATGAGCAACAAGGCGCTGGGTTCTTGCAAGGGGTCACGGTTGATGGGCTCGATAAAAGATAATCTATATAATGCACTCACGTTAGGTGTAATGCTTATTACACCGCTTTTTGTCAGTGCAACAGATAATGTTCAAATGTACATTCGCGATGATGTATATGCTGATTATCAACGTTTTTTAAATGGTCGAACTGTCACGGAAATTGACAACTTCAGCGGCAGATACATTCGCCGTGATGTGGTTGATATGATTTTAGTTCAAAAAGCGCTGCAACTAGGCGGCTTTGACAAGTCATTTGATTATCAAGTTGGTAATGTTAATTTTCGTAATACAAAACTACTTGAACAGGGTAAGTTATTACTTAGTTTTGATAGTTATTGGCTCGCGGATGCTAAACCATTGGCAGAACATATTTTTATCACCGATGCAGTGATACGCCGAGGTGAGTATTTTGCTGGTTTATACTATTCGCCACAAAATAGTAAAATGACAGACTTATCAAGTTTTGACGGGTTGAATACATTGACTGCGGTTAGTACACCAAGATGGCGTACAGACTGGGAGACGTTAAAAAAATTGCCATTAAAGCGTCATGTTTTGGAGCATGAATGGGTAGCGCAAGCTCGTATGGTTAGCATGCAGTGGGTTGATTTTATGCTAATGCCGCTCATGCCAAATAAAAGTAACGAATATATACTAGAGGGCATTCACTTGGTGGCTCATCCAAAGTGGGTTGTATTACTTGATGGCAGCCGGCATTTTGTAGTCTCTAAGTATCATCCTGATGGCGAACGTGCTTTTGCCGCTTTGCAGTTAGGCTTGGCGAAACTAAGATCAAAAGGCTTGGTTAAACTTGCCTATCAACAAGCGGGGTTTGTGCCTGATTGGTCTAAAAGGCAAGAGCTTAAACCTCAGGCTAATTAAGCTCAGTTAATTAATAAGCGAGCTTGCTTACTCTCGCGTTACTTTCATTTGCCAGAGCCAGCAATTAAGATATAAAGACACTTTGATAGTGAAAGAAATATCATCATTGGATTGCAAGCAACAAAGCATTCATATTTTAAAACCCTTATGCTAACACGTTTATTGCCACAAGCTTTCAAAGTAGCTTTCTAAAATGATCACTGCCGACATACTATCAACATTTCCTTTTCCAAGGTTACGATAGCCTCCTTGTTCAAACAGTCTTGCCTTTGCATCTGCAGTGGTTAGGCGTTCATCTTGTGTTTCTACCGGTAAGCGGTAATTGTTGTGTAATCGATTAGCAAACTTTTTCGCTGCAAAAGTAACATGCTGATTTGTACCATCCATATTTAAAGGTAAACCAACAACCAATAAATTTGGCTGCCATTGCTCTATATGGACCGCGATATCTGGCCAGTGAGGAATGCCGTCTTTGGCTTTAACTGCGCCCAAACTATTTGCTGTACCAGTAAGCTCTTGTCCAATCGCAATACCAATACTTTTGGTGCCAAAATCAAACCCCATAACAGTGCGCTCGCCAAGGCGAACCGATTCTTTTTTAGTCATATCTAAGTCTATGCATGTCCTGCTTGGATGCTCAGTTGAGCAGCGTCAATACCCAGTATTTGCACTGCTTTTTCCCAGCGTTTTTCAGGTGGTGTGTTAAATATAATCGCAGGATCTGCTTCGATCACCAGCCATGAATTTTCTAGCAACTCTTTTTCAAGTTGGCCACGTTCCCAGCCCGCGTAGCCTAATGTTATTAAAAAAGAGTCGGGGCGAGCATTTGAAGTTAATGACGCCAGTACATCTTTTGATGTTGTGATCATGATATCAGAGCTCAGTTCCTGGCTTGATGAATATCCCAGTTTTGGCGTATGTAGTACAAAACCTCTGTCAGTATGCACTGGGCCTCCGGCAAAAACATGCTCAGCTGCTGCATCGGTGCTCTTGTCGTTATCAATTTCAATTTTGTCTAATAGCTCGCCGACAGTAACGTCAATAGGGTGGTTAACTACCAACCCCATCGCACCTTCTTCATTGTGCTCACAAATGTAAGTCACAGTATGCTTGAAAAAAGGGTCTTGCAAGCTGGGCATTGCGATTAAAAAATGGTTCTCTAATGATTGCATATTTATCAGCCCCGAATGAGTTTTATTTAGTATGGGTGAGTTTTGCTTCTATCGCATCATAAAACATGCCCATAATTGAAATATCGTATGCGGCTTCAATTTCTTTAACGCAAGTAGGGGCTGTGACATTGATCTCAGTCAGCTTGTTGCCAATAATGTCTAGTCCCACAAATAGCAGTCCTTTTTCTTTTAACGTGGGTGCCACGGCTTGTGCAATGCGTAAATCGTCATCACTTATTGGTCGAGCTTCACCCCGACCACCTGCTGCAAGGTTGCCACGAGTCTCACCCCCTTGAGGAATCCGTGCTAAGCAATAAGGTACAACTTCACCATCTACTACAAGTACACGTTTATCGCCTTGCTTTATTTCTGGGATATATTCTTGTGCCATGGCAAAACGCTGTCCATGTTCAGTGAGTGTTTCACAGATCACACCTATATTGGGGTCATCTTGTTTAACTCTAAAAATAGAAGCCCCCCCCATGCCATCAAGAGGCTTTAGGATGATGTCTTGATGGTTAGCTAAAAACTCGCGTATATGCGCTTGTGAACGGGTAACTAAAGTATCGGGTGTATGTTCGCTAAACCAAGCGGTGAATAGTTTTTCATTGGCATCACGTAGGCTCTGAGGTTTATTGACAACCAAGCAACCGGCTTGCTCAGCACGTTCAAGAATATAGGTGGCATAGATATACTCAGTATCAAAAGGCGGGTCTTTACGCATTAAAATCACGTCAAGATCTGCCAGTTCAATGGCTTGTTTTTCTTCCAGTTCGTACCAATGGTTTGTGTCATCGAACACTTTTGCTTTGGCGGCTGTTGCTTTAGCATAGCCTTGATATAAAAATAAGTCGTCCATTTCCATATAATACAGCTCATATCCTCTTTGTTGAGCTGCCATCATCATGGCAAAGCCAGTATCTTTTTTGATATTAAATCCACTGATCGGATCGCTAATGATCCCTAATTTTATAGCCATGCATCACCTATATACTGTTTTTATTAACTATGGGGGTAGAGTTGTCAAAATTAAAGAGCTAAGTCACCAAACTGCAGTTGTAAGGCGCTTAAAACAGTAAGCGCTGCAGTTTCTGTGCGTAATACTCGTGGCCCTAAACGCACGTCAATAAAGCCTTGTTGGTTGGTAGCTTGCATTTCTTCATCGGTAAATCCACCTTCAGGACCAACAATAAAGCGAATACCTGTGGTTGGCATTGGCAAAGTTTTGATATTGTGTTCAGCACGAGGATGAAGGGTTAGTTTTAGCTCGTTTGATGGTTGCGCTAACCAGGTATTTATTTCAATGGGTGGGTTAATCACAGTGATGGTGTTTCGACCTGATTGTTCGGCAGCCGCAATCGCAATTTTTTGCCATTGAGCATGTTTTTTAGCAAGTCGCTCGCCCGATAATTTTACGCCACACCGACTGGTAAACAAAGGCGTTATCTCACTGATGCCTAATTCAACAGATTTTTGAATGGTAAAGTCCATTTTATCACCACGAGATATTCCTTGACCAAGGTGAATTTTAAGCGGGGACTCACAGTCGCGGTTATTAAATTCAAGTACTTGAACTGATGTTTTTTTCTTTGATATTTCAATGATTTCACATAAAAACTCACCGCCTTGACCATTAAAAAGGGAGACTTTTTCACCCACTTGCATACGCAAAACTCGAGCAATATGACCTGCGGCATCGTCTCCTAATATGGTTTGATTATTTAAAGTTAATTCAAAAGGGTGGTAAATATGAGGTATACGCATAACTGACCTACAAAAACTAGCAATGGAGCAATAGTAAAGTTTTGCACTGTGAGCGTCTAGCTAGTAAACAGGATTAGTCGTATTTTTTGTTTTATTATTTTTATGAGTCTAACTTACACAGCGAGGCTTCTATATCTTCCCCTACGGCTGATAATACACCATTACAAGATAGGTGATTTACATTTGCTTTATCAGTTAGCTTTTCATACTCAAAGCTACCATCTTGTTGTTGAACTAGAATGTAGCGCACTAGATGAAGGGAATTAAAAATAAACTGCTGCTCTTTGTTTGCTAAATAATAATCAACACTTGAGATTAAAACACCGCAAATTTGATGATGCTCGTTCAAATAGGTGGCTAATTCAGATACGCTTATTTCATTTGCAAAATCACAATAACAATAATCTTTAATTAAATTATCAAACATCATTTTAAGTAGATGGCGGCTGTTATCACCAGCCGCTATTATTTGGCTCTCTTCATTGGCAGAGTGCTTTTTCAAAAATTCAGTATATTCCCTGCTGAATTGCATATTACTGTCAACTAACAAAAAATTATCAAGCTTGAGAGACATGGTTTCACCTAGTGTAGCTTTGACTACTCGCTACACAGAAAACGTATTAATAAGTAAATAGCCTATTGATACGAATACTGCAAACTCAATACAAGCAATTCCGATATTATCTTGGTGGTCAACTTCAAGACCAATGTCAACTTTAGGCAACGAAAAGCTCAGCAGCGCAATACTTCCAGCATAGAGTAATGCCCACATTAAACCGCAATGCAATACCACCGAAAATAGGTTTTCAACAATCATTGCGCCATGATAGGGCGCACTATGTAATCCAGCATAAATAGCCAATGCAAGTCCAATTGTTTTACCTGCATATCGAATCCCAATTGACGTGTTGGCGAGACTAAAGTTTTGTTGTAGAGAGGCTCCTTGGTTCACTTTAGCAAAGCGACTTTCTCTGAGTTTACTGTCTAGCGCAAACATACCTTGTAACAATAGGAAGCTTGAGCACACCACCAATAAATCACTGATACCTTGAGGATGCACCCAGTGATATAAACCTAATACCAAAATACCATTGGCAATGAGCATACCTGAGTCGACCAGTGCTGCGCAGATATTCTGTTTTAAAATTTCTTCTCCTTCGTTGAATTGATATAAAATCCATTTTCGGTGGATGTACTGGCCAAAATAGATAAAAACAAAGATCAGCGAGATAGTCAGTGTTGATTGAAGTGGTTGCTCACGCACGGTGTTGTATTTTATATCATTAAAAAAGTACGCAACACTGAAAGCAATGACTGCGATTTGACAAGCATAGCTAATGCCTAAGGCAAAATTGTCGCGTTTAGCTAGCTCTTCTTGCAAAGCTTGTTTTGCTCGATACTGAACTTGTAAACGCAATACGGTAACAACAAGGCAAATAACGATAAAACTCGATAAAATAGCAAAAAAATTAATATTAGCTAACGACAAATAAGTCATATTCGCTCTACTGGTCAAATTTAGATATTGTTACTATAACGACTCCCAACTCATTGAGCCATATCGCTATGGAGATTTTTTATGCATGATGCCACTTTACCTGCCAACTTGGCTCAACTAGCACAAGTACGCTGGCAACATTTGTATGGTAATAAAACGATAAATTCGTCTTTAGCACGCTTGCTTGCGATGAGTGATTTTGCATTTAGAATATTACAAAAAGAGCCAAATCTAGGTGAGTGGTTGCTTGATGCACAGCAAATGCAAAGTCGTGAATTCCCCAATCCATTACCCGAAGAGCTAAGCACATTAGATGATAGGCAGTGCTTTAGCTTGCTAAGAAAGTATCGGCAGCGTTTTTGGCTCAAAGTGATGTGGCTGGATTTAGTCGCAGGTAATGATATTGCCGACAGTATTACTTATATATCTAAGCTTTCTGAGGTTTTGATCGATGCTGCGAATAAATGGGCTTTTGCACAAACGATAAAGCAATGTGGCACGCCTATAGATGAATTTGGTAAACCACTGCCTATGCTAGTAATTGGTATGGGAAAGCTTGGCGGTGGGGAGTTAAACTTTTCATCTGACATTGACTTGATTTTTTGCTACCCGTGTAATGTGCCCACACAAGGTGGTCGTAAAAGCGTTGAAGCGCAAATATTTTATACTAAAGTTGCGCAAAAACTGATTGCTGCACTTGATCAAGTAACCGTTGATGGTCAGGTATTTCGTGTGGATATGCGCTTGCGTCCTTTCGGTGAGAGTGGCCCTTTGGTAATGAGCTTATCTGCCATGGAAGATTACTATCAAGACCAAGGCCGTGAATGGGAGCGTTATGCAATGTTAAAAGCGCGCTTACTGGGTAAGCAGTCAGAACATTGGCAGACGTTCTATAGCATGTTGCGCCCGTTTGTATATCGTCGCTATATTGATTTTTCAGTGATTGAGTCGCTGAGAAAAATGAAGCATATGATAGCGCAAGAGGTCAGACGAAAAGGACTTGTGAATAACATTAAGTTGGGGGCTGGTGGTATTCGGGAGGTTGAGTTCATTGTGCAAGCTTTACAAATGATCCGAGGTGGTAGAGACACTTCGTTACAAACACCCTCAATAGTCAATGCCTTAAAACAATTAGATACATTAGAAGTGATCCCCCATGATGTCGTTGATTCGTTGCGTGAGCACTATCTGTTTTTAAGAAAAATAGAGCAATATTTACAAGCGTTTGACGATCAGCAAACTCAAACTTTACCTGACAATGCGATTTCTCAAGCGCGATTAATAGTGCTTATGGATTGTAAAGGCTATGAGCAATGTTTAGAGGTACTGCAAAAAGTGATGCTGAGTGTTCGTGATGAATTTACTCATGTAATTGGTGATGAGCCGCAAGAAGACTCTGAATTTGATGACGCGTTTACTTATGTATGGCTTGAAGGAGATACTGAGCAATTAGCTGGTAAAGTAACTGAATCACAAATACAGCCATGGCAAAGCGCACTTAAAAGCTTTATCAACGCCCTAAAGAAAAAACAAGTGGGTGCCCGTGGAGCCGATATTTTGGATAAGCTATTACCCTGTTTGTTGCATCAAGCGGCAGAACAAAGTTTGAGTGGTAATGTGCTGACGAGTGTTTTGAATATTATCGCAACAATCGTTTCTCGGACTGCTTATTTAGAACTATTGTATGAAAACCAAGGTGCATTAAAACAGCTGATTTCTCTGAGCGCTCATAGCCTGTGGATTGCAGAACATATCGCTAAATACCCTATCTTATTAGATGAGTTATTAGACCCCGCTGCTTTGTATAAACCTTTGCCTTTACAAGCTTATAAACTCGAGATACGACAATATTTTTTACGTATTGAACAACATGATTTAGAACAGCAAATGGAAGCATTGCGCCAATTCAAACAAACGCACCAGTTACGTATTGCGGCTGCAGATGCCACAGGTGTTCTCAATATTATGCAAGTAAGTGATCACTTAACAGCATTAGCTGAGGCCATTATTGAGCAGTCGGTTAATCTTGCATGGCAGCAAATGATTTTACGATATGGACAACCACAGCACTGCCATGAAGATACAAAGGGTTTTGCTGTTATTGCCTATGGGAAAACAGGTGGGTGGGAACTGGGATATGACTCTGATCTTGATCTTGTGTTTGTGCACAATAGTGATGGTGATAGTTACACTGAGGGTGAAAAGTCGATTACATCAAGACAGTTTTACTTAAAGCTCGCACAGCGTTTAATGCACTTATTTAATACTCGTACAGCCTCGGGGATTTTGTATGAGCTGGATACGCGTTTGCGCCCTGAGGGTAACTCCGGACTTTTAGCCATCAACTTAGAAAGCTTTTATCAATATCAGTTACAGCAAGCTTGGACTTGGGAGCATCAAGCTTTGGTCAGAGCCAGGTTAGTGCTTGGAGAGTCAAGTATGAAAGCGCGTTTTGATGAGATCCGAACGTGTGTTTTACACCAAGCAAGAGCTCGTGAAAAACTCCTAGAAGATGTGGTGACGATGCGTGAAAAAATGCGTGCTCACCTAAGTCAAGATACAGACGTATTATTTGATTTAAAACAAGGTCAAGGAGGAATGACAGATATTGAATTTCTTGCTCAATATTTTGTATTAAACAATGCGCACAATCACCCTGAAATCTCAACATATACAGATAATGTACGTATTTTAGCATGTGCACATAAACTGGGTATTTTGAGTGAAAAAGAGCAAACGATACTGATCGATGCGTACTGTTTTTTTCGCGAGCGATATCATAATCAAAGCCTAAATAGCCAAGGTAAATGTACCGCCAGAGATGAGCAATTAAACGTAATGATTAATCAAGTTACGCAAATTTTTAATGAAATATTGGTATTAAATAACTGATTGGGTGAGTGGTGGTGGAATACGCTTACCACCACCGGCCACATACTAGTTTGTTAGCCTGCGGCAGTTATCGCGTACAAAACGAGTCGGTTTTTCTGTTATGACCGCAGCGCGCTGACGATGGCAAAAAAACGTGTAAATTTCATATTCAAAGTCGTCGTTTATGGCTCGACCAACCTGATATAGTGCTGATAAAAAGTTACTGTCTACACGAAAGTTGTGCTTTACCACATAGTCTTTATCTAAGTACCAAAATAATTCAATGTCTTCTTTTCGTGCGTAATCAGCAAGCACACTTTTTAGCGTATCACCTGATTCAAAGCGCCTTGGTTGCTCTTCGCCTGTCCAGCGTTGGTTTGACGCTTTTACGGCTCTTTCTCTATCTTTTAATGCCGCGTCAATACCAAATGAAGGGTTACCTAGTTCAATAACATACTTAGCACGTTCGGTATCTTTGCTCGATTTACTGTTTCTAAAGCTTTCATAAAACTGTGAAAAGCCTTGTGCAGCAACGTTAGCAGTGGTACTAACACTCATTTTTGGCAATGCACCAAATAAAAAATGATACGCCGATACAATGAGTACCACAGCCAGTGATAGGTGTTTAATCCAAAACCAAGCGGCAGACATTTGCTTAGCTGCTTTTTTACGCCTAACTGGAGGTTTTGCTTGTATTTTTTGTGTTTTTTTCATTACCATAAATATAGTTAACTGTAATAAGATGGTGCGTTTTCATCAGGCCTAGTTTTAAAACGTCTGTGTAGCCACATGTATTGCTCTGGTGCTAATGTAATTGACTGCTCCATTGTTTTATTTACCCGCGTTACGTCTTGCTTTGCATCGTCACTTGGAAAGTGTGTTAACGGCGGATAAATTTTTAAATGGTACTTCCCATGTTTATCTCTTATACCACTTAGGCTTAGTGTTTCACAATTTTTGCTAGATGAAAATAGTAACGTACCAGTTGTTGATGCTGCATCTGGGACTGCAAAAAATGAGGTAAACTCACAGCGATTACGACCATAATCTTGGTCGGGTAAGTAATAACACATTTTTTTATTTTTAAGTGCTTGTATCAATCCTTTCACATCACGCTTAGAGATTAACGTTTCATTGGAGCGTAATCGACCTTTGGTCATAAAGTATTCCATTAATGGGTTGTTATGCGGTCTGTAAAAGCCAATCCCCTGTTGTTTGATACCTAATACGCGGCTTAACATCTCCAAGTGCAGCATATGTGGTACTAGCAATAACACCCCTTTGCCTTGGTGTTGAATTTCTTCAATTAGTTCAAATCCTTCAATCGACCCTAACACTCTATTGATACGCCATTGAGGCCACCACCAAGCCATACCGGTCTCAAGTGTTGCAATACCGGTATTTTCCATATTTTTTAAAACCATATCGGCTTGTTGTTGTTTACTAAGGTGAGGAAAACACAAAGCGATATTGACTTGAGCAATATGGCGGCGTTTTTTAACAAATTTATGCACAAGGCGACCTAGCTGTTTACCCAAAAAGAACTGGGCACGTTGTGGCAACCAAGATATGAGATACATAAAAAGTACACCAATCCAAGTTAACCAATAGCGGGGGGTTAAAAACGACCATTTAAATGTTGGGGTTGTTACCACGAATATTATCTCTTACTGCAAGGTGGCGTTAGTTTATCTACAACGGCCTTAAAATACAAAAGCCGACATAATGTCGGCTTTTAAAAAGGAGTAAAAGGCAAGGTTAGCCTTGGATCAAGCCTTTGTTAATTGCTACTAAATCGCTACGTGATAATGTGCCAGTTGCTTGCTTTAAGCGCAGAGATGACAACACATACTGATAACGCAGGTTCGCTAAGTTACGCTTAGCATTATATAAGTTTTGCGTGCTAACTAATACGTCAACTATTGTACGAGTACCTACTTCAAAGCCAGCTTCAGTAGCTTGTAATGCGCTCTCTGCAGAGACAACGGCTTGCTCTAACGCACGGTAAGTGGCTACATTAGACATCACTTGGTTGTATGAGGTAATAACCGAGCGTGTCACTTCACGCATGCTTGCTTCTAAATCTTGGCTAGCACCCACATAAAGGGCGCGAGCCTGCTCAGTAGCTGCCATGGTGGTACCACCTGAGTAAATAGGTACATTCAGTGTTAAACCAACACTGGTTCTATCACCTCTTGGGCGATGTAAACTACCGTCTGAGTCAGTGAGAGAGTCACTATAAGACGCATTTAGGTTGAGTGTTGGATAATGACCAGCTTTAGCTAGCTCAATTTGATCTTCAGCAATATCTAAACTTGCTTTAGCCAGTGCCAGAGAAAGATTCTTATCTTTGGCAATTGTCACAAAGTCATTGGCTTGCTTATTTGGCGAAACAGTTGAGAACGTTTCGGTATTTAATGAATCCAGTTTACTGTGGTATTTACCTGTGATGGTACGTAGTAACTCACGAGCGGTTTCTACATCATTTTTGGAGACTATTTCATTTGCCACTGCACGGTCAAACTGAGCTTTTGCTTCGTGTACATCAGTGATTGCAGTTAAGCCTACTTCATAGCGTTGTCTAGTTTGTTCAAGTTGGCGTTCAATAGCGCGTTTTTCTGCTTGCACGAACTCTAAGTTGTCTAATGCACTGAGTACATCAAAGTATCCTTGAGCAATACGTACAACAAGTTCCTGCTGTGTTAGCTCATATTGGGTCATGGCTTGCATTGCTTGTTTTTTAGCAATGTCTAAATTTTGCCATGAAGTCATATTGAAGATGGTTTGTTGTAATGCAATGCTTCGGCTAAAAGTGTCTTCAAAGCCGCTCATCATTGTGTAACCAGTTGCATCAGTTTGAGAGTTAGGCGCGAAGTCACTATCAACTTGATTGTAACCAGCTTCAAAACCGAGCTGCGGTAACAGGACTCCTAAGGCTTGCTCTTTTGCAAATTTTTGTGCATCCGCTTGTGCTTTGGCATTGAGTACTGTTGGATCGTTTGCTGTTGCAATGTCGTATACTTGAAGTAAATCTTCGGCGTGCGACAGATTAGATGTTAGGGCGCATGATAGGCCAACTAACAGAGATAATATGCTTTTTTTCATCGTTCGTTCAGTCCTTAGACAACTTTTTGTATTAAACGCATGTTACCTTGTTTTTTTTCAGAACGAAAAAGTTTAAACGTAAAACAGTATCAACAAATGTAACAGAATATAATACAAGCCTTTATTTGGTAATAAATGGCTAAAAATAATGAGAATCAACATAATGGGGGTAGTTGATTACAATTTAAACCCCCAGTGTAAAAAAATAGGATCTAGTTATGTCATCAATCGCATGCTTTGATAAGCAAGACGTGAAGTTGGAATCAGTTAAAAGCATATTCAATGGCTTTTTTGAAATACAATTGTATCAGTTTCGTCACGCCTTGTTTTCAGGCGGTATGTCACAAACCATCAGCCGAGAAATTTTAGAGCGAGGCCATGCTGTTGCCGTATTGCCTTATGACCCTGTGACAGATTCTGTGTTATTGATTGAGCAAATACGTATTGGTGCGATGGCGAGTAAAGCATCTCCTTGGTTATTAGAATGTATAGCAGGTATGGCTGAGGGAAGTGAGCAATATGAAGATGTTGCACGTAAAGAAGCACAAGAAGAGGCTGGACTTGAATTAAATGAGCTACACTTTATGACCTCGTATTTATCAAGTCCTGGAGGTACTACTGAACGCCTTTACTTATATCTGGCCATTGCGGACTTATCAGAGGCTGGTGGGGTGTATGGTTTAGAAAGTGAAGGTGAAGATATTAAAAGTCATGTGATACCCTATAGTGAAGCAATAGAGCGGTTGCAAAGTGGCGAAATTGATAACGCAGCTACCGTGATTAGTTTACAATGGCTAGCACTTAATAAAGCAAAAGTGCTGGTTGGTTAGATAGGTTAAAAAGTTGAGGTGTAACTTTGAGTGATATTGCGATAGTACGTGATTATGTGCAGTCCTTACCTAAGTATATTACTTTGTGCGAGCGTAATTATCTACGTGCGCTTAAACTGTTACCACCAGAAGAGCACGGTGCGCAAAGAGCAATTGAGCTGGCAAATGTACATTATGTTATTGAAGTGCAAGAGTGTGCCAAATACACCACAGACATTGTTATTAGGCAAACCTCAAGTAGTAGTGTGTTTTTTCCAAGTTTGCATCTTGCGGTTCGTTTATATCACGATGCTAAAGTCGCTGAAGTGATACATCATGATTACCATCAGCGCATTAAGCCCTCTTATCGCTACCCTAATCCAAACATGCATCAAAAAGATGAAAAGTATCAAATTAATGCATTTTTAGCTGATTGGTTCATGGCTTGCCTCGAAAGTGGTAAAGTGCCACTCAATTGGGATGTAAATAATGGCTTGGTTTAAGCAGGCGCACTATTTTGAGAAAAGCCACCTTAAGCTCGCTCATATTACCGATAGCCACCTATTTGCACACCGCAAAGGGCTTTATTTTGACGTAAATACCGCAGATAATTTACGCGCCGTTTTATCGCAATTAGCGCTGCAACAACTTGATGCGGTTGTATTTGGTGGCGACCTTACTCAAGACCATACCATTGCTTCATACACTTTATTTGCGACGCTGGTGAGTGAGTCTGATTTAACTTGTCCGGTTTTTTGGCTACCGGGCAATCATGACGAATTAGATATGCTGGAGCACATGAGTCAAGGTCAAATTCAAACAGCCAAACGTTTGTATACCGATGCTATTGATATTTTATTGCTCAACTCTAAAGGCCCAACCCCTGCGGGTTGGTGCGATGAGCCGCATTTAGCAGATGTAATACAAGCGCTAAACAATTCAGCGAGTAAAACTTTGGTATTTTGCCACCACCACCCTGTGCCTATTGATGGTTATTTAGACAAGCATATGCTGGAAAATGGGCCTCAGCTTTTAAATATTCTTGTTGAGAGTGAGTGCGTAATGGCGTTAATACATGGTCATGTTCACAATGAATACCACTTACGCTTTCGAGAGCTGGATATTTTTGCAACGCCTGCCACTTCTATCCAGTTTACCAAAGGCACAGCACTGTGGCAGCAGCAAGATTTAGGCCCAGCTTGGCGGCTGATCACCATTGAGGATGATACATTTAGCACTGAGGTGGTATGGTTAAACGGGTAATTTACATTCATGGTTTCAATAGTTCTGAGTTGTCAGCCAAGGCACAACAATTTGGTGCTTGGTTAAAAGCGCAATCATTTAGGTGTGACTACATAACGCCTAGGCTACATTTTGACCCTCGTGTTGCAATTATTCAGTTAGAATCAATTATTGATGAGCGAACCGTGTTAGTGGGTAGCTCTTTGGGTGGGTTTTATGCGACATACTTGTCACAACAGCATAATGTACCCGCGGTGGTGGTCAATCCAGCTGTTCGACCTTTTGAATTATTGGCGGATTATTTAGGAGCACAGTATAATCCGTATCAGAAGATACATTATCAATTGGGGCAAGAGCACATACATGCACTTCGACAATTGTATGTAGCTGACTTAACAAAACCAGAACTATTGATGCTGTTGCAGCAAATGGGGGATGAAGTCCTGCCTTATCAGCATGCGCTGCAGTATTATCAATCATGCCAGCAACGAATAGAGTTTGCTGGTGATCATCGTTTTATGGACTTTCAACGTTACTTTGACACGGTTGTCAATTTTCTTAAAATCACGTAAAACAGAACGAATTAAATAAAAAGAATCCATCTATGAGCGAGCAAAACTATAACGCCGAAGCCATTGAGGTTTTAAATGGTCTTGAACCGGTAAAACGTCGTCCCGGCATGTACACTGACACCACACGGCCCAACCACCTAGGTCAAGAGGTTATTGATAACAGTGTGGATGAGGCGCTCGCAGGTCATGCAACCAAAATTGATGTTATTTTACATGAAGATAACTCATTAGAAGTGATTGACGATGGCCGTGGTATGCCGGTCGATATTCACCCTGAAGAAGGCCTGCCTGGTGTAGAACTTATTCTTACAAAGCTCCATGCCGGCGGAAAGTTCTCCAATAAAAACTACCAATTCTCAGGTGGATTGCATGGTGTGGGGATCTCAGTGGTAAATGCCTTATCTAAACGTGTTGAGATCACGGTTAAGCGTGACGCCCAAGTGTACGAAATGGCATTTGAGCATGGCGATAAAGTACAAGACCTTAAAGTTATCGGAACGGTAGGTAAGCGTAATACCGGAACATCAGTACACTTTTGGCCCGACGCCAGTTATTTCGACTCAGCTAATTTCTCTTTAGCGAAACTAAATCATGTATTAAAAGCTAAAGCGGTATTGTGTCCTGGGTTAAAAATTCGCTTTGTGAACAAACAAACCAAAGAAACCCAAGAGTGGCATTATGAAGCTGGGCTAGAAGATTATTTAAAAGATAGCTGTGCGGGTTACGAAGTACTACCAAAAAGCCCATTTACTGGCAGTTTTAGTGGCTCTACAGAAGGTGTTGATTGGGCACTGCATTGGTTACCAGAAGGTGGTGAATCAATTACCGAAAGCTACGTTAACCTTATTCCAACAGCGCAAGGTGGTACTCATGTTAATGGTTTGAGGCAAGGTTTGCTTGAGGCTATGCGAGAGTTTTGTGAATTTCGTAACTTATTACCAAGAGGGGTTAAGTTAACTCCTGAGGATATTTGGGATAAGTGTAGCTATGTTTTATCAGTCAAAATGCAAGACCCGCAGTTTGCTGGGCAAACCAAAGAAAAGCTCTCGTCTCGCTCTTGTGCCACATTTGTATCTGGTATCGTTAAAGATGCGTTTAGCTTGTGGCTAAATGAACACACAGATACAGCTGAGTTACTGGCTGAACTATGTATTAGTAACGCGCAAAAGCGCTTGCGTGCAGCTAAAAAAGTAGTGCGTAAAAAAGTGACTTCTGGTCCCGCATTACCGGGTAAACTCACTGATTGCTCTGGCACTGAAACTGAACGCTCAGAATTGTTTTTAGTAGAAGGTGACTCTGCAGGAGGCTCTGCCAAGCAGGCGCGAGATCGTGAGTTTCAAGCGATTATGCCGCTCAGAGGTAAAATCTTGAATACGTGGGAAGTTGAGTCAGGACAAATACTTGCCTCTCAAGAAGTACATGATATTTCAGTTGCACTGGGTATTGACCCTGATTCTGACGATTTGTCGGGATTACGCTATGGCAAAATTTGTATTCTGGCGGATGCCGACTCGGATGGACTGCACATTGCTACCTTGTTGTGTGCCTTGTTTGTGCGCCATTTCCCAACTTTGGTCAAGCAAGGCCATGTTTATGTGGCCATGCCACCGCTGTTTAGAATAGATGTGGGTAAAGATGTGTATTACGCCTTAGATGAAGATGAGAAAAAAGGCGTACTTGCCAGAATCGAAGCCGAGAAAAAGCGTGGCAAGGTTAATGTTCAGCGCTTCAAAGGATTGGGTGAAATGAACCCATTACAGCTGCGCGAAACCACGATGGATCCTAACACTCGGCGATTGGTTCAATTAACGCTGGAAGAGCCACAGCAGACGATGGAAATGATGGATATGTTATTGGCTAAAAAGCGCTCGGGTGATCGTAAAGAATGGCTTGAAAATCACGGCGATAAAGCGCAAGTAGAGGTATAGCGCATGCTTCGCCATATACTACTTGCAACTGGGTTGGTATGCGCTACTTTTAGCCAAGCTGATGAGCAGCTGAAGCGGTTAAATTTACCAGCAGGGTATGAGATAAACTACTTTGCTAAAAATGTAGAAAATGCCAGACAGTTAGCAGTGTCTAAATCAGGTGTGGTATACGCCGGTTCGCGCAGAGCCGGTAATGTATACGCACTGATTGACAATAATCAAGACGGTATTGCGGATAGAAAAATAGTACTCGCTCAAGGGCTAAATATGCCTTCAGGGTTAGCACTAAAAGATGGCGACTTGTACGTTGGCGAAGTTCATCGCATCATTCGATTTAAAAACATAGATAAACAATTATCAAAACCAAATTATGAAGTGGTGTTTGATAAGCTGCCTAGTGAGCGTCATCATGGCTGGAAGTTTATCCGCTTTAATGATGAAGGTGAGTTGTTAATTCCTGTTGGTGTGCCTTGTAATGTGTGTGCTGAAGATGCGCAGTTTGGCCGGATTTTTTCACTTAATTTACAAACCAAACAGTTAACAACAATCGCGCAGGGCGTACGAAACTCTGTAGGTTTTGACATTAACCCACAAAGTGGCGCTTTATGGTTCAGTGATAATGGTCGTGACATGATGGGGGATGATATTCCACCTGATGAAATAAACCGTGTAAGCTTGAATGGTGAACATTTTGGGTTTCCGTACGTGCATGGCGGCAGTGTGTTAGACCCTGAGTATGGTAAAGATAAAACCTTGGCAGACATGCAAAAATATACAGCGCCAAAACTGGCTTTACAGGCTCATGTAGCACCGTTGGGTATACATTTTTACCGTGCTAAGCAGTTTGCTAAAAATATGCACAATAAGCTGCTGGTGGCAGAGCATGGCTCTTGGAACCGCAGCACTAAAGTGGGCTATCGTGTGATGATGGCCACTATCAAAGAAGGCGAAATTACCGCCTACGAGCCGTTTATAACCGGCTTTTTAGATAAAGAACAAACCTTGGGTCGTCCTGTTGCGTTTGCAGAGCTTGCTGATGGCAGTCTGCTGGTGTCGGATGATTTTGCTAACGCGATTTATCGCGTTCGCTATAACAAAAAATAGGGTGTTACATGACTGATCCTCAAACCTTGTCTTTACAGGGGATTGAACAACAAACGATGGGGCGTTTTACCGAAGATGCCTATTTGAATTATTCTATGTATGTGATCATGGACCGTGCTTTACCTCACATTGGTGATGGTTTAAAGCCTGTGCAGCGTCGTATCGTGTATGCCATGAGTGAGCTGGGGTTATCGGCTGCAGCAAAATATAAAAAATCAGCCCGTACCGTGGGTGATGTGTTAGGTAAATACCACCCACATGGCGATAGCGCCTGTTACGAAGCCATGGTACTGATGGCGCAGCCGTTCTCATACCGCTACCCATTAGTTGATGGGCAAGGTAACTGGGGTGCGGCAGATGACCCTAAATCGTTTGCTGCAATGCGTTATACCGAAGCGCGTTTATCAAAATTCTCTGAAATATTATTAAAAGAATTAGGGCAGGGCACTGTCGATTGGACCCCTAACTTTGATGGCACTATGGATGAACCAAAGGTGCTGCCATCACGTTTGCCACATATTTTACTCAATGGTGTTACCGGTATTGCAGTTGGTATGGCAACCGACATTCCCCCTCATAATGTGAAAGAGTTGGCGAGTGCATGTTGCACCTTGCTTGATAAACCAAAAACGACGTTAGAAGAGTTGTTGGATATAGTACACGCACCGGATTACCCAACCGATGCTGAAATAATTACTGCTAAATCAGATATTAAAAAGATTTATACCACGGGACGTGGGTCAATTAAAATGCGCGCCGTGTATAGCGAAGAGCAAGGTGATATTGTGATCACTGCGTTGCCGCATCAATGCTCTGGTGGCAAAGTGCTTGAACAAATAGCCGCGCAAATGACCGCTAAAAAGTTGCCTATGGTAGCGGATTTACGAGATGAGTCAGATCACGAAAACCCAACCCGTATTGTTATCATACCGCGCTCAAATCGTGTGAAGCTAGAGCCTTTAATGGCGCATTTATTTGCCACTACTGATTTAGAAAAAAGCTACCGTGTTAATTTAAATATGATTGGCTTAGATGGCCGACCTCAGGTTAAAGATTTACTGCAAATTTTATCTGAGTGGCTAATTTTCCGCCGTGAAACAGTTCGTCGTCGATTACAATATCGACTTGATAAAGTGCTGGCTCGCTTGCATATTTTAGAAGGCTTAATGGCTGCCTTTTTAAATATTGACGAAGTTATTGATATTATTCGTACCCAAGATAAACCTAAAGAAGTCTTGATAGCACGTTTTGACTTATCTGATAAACAAGCTGAGGCCATATTAGATTTAAAACTGCGTCATTTAGCAAAACTCGAAGAAGTAAAAATTCGTGGTGAGCAAGATGAGCTAAGCGCAGAACGTGACAAGTTAGAGTTAACATTGGGCTCAGATCGCCGCATGTCGACGCTCATGAAAAAAGAAATTCAAGAAGCCGCTGAGCTGTACGGTGACGAGCGCCGCTCGCCGGTGATTGAGCGCTCAGAAGCCAAAGCTTTAAGTGAAAAAGACTTGATCCCATCAGAGGCTGTTACGGTGGTGCTTTCTGATAAAGGTTGGGCACGCGTAGCCAAAGGCCACGATATTGATGCCCAAGGGTTAAACTATCGCTCGGGCGATAGTTATAAAGCGTCAGCCAAAGGTAAGAGCAATCAACCTGCGGTATTTTTAGATACCTCAGGCCGCGCTTTTGCTACTGAAGCGCATAGCTTACCGTCGGCAAGAAGCCAAGGTGAGCCTATGACAGGGCGCTTTAACATGGCCACCGGTAGCACTTTTGAGCATGTGGTTATGGGTGAAGAAAAAACCATGTACTTAATGGCCACCGATGGGGGTTATGGTTTTATCACTGAATTTAACGATTTAGTGAGTAAAAACAAAAATGGTAAAGCACTGGTGAGTGTACCAAAAGGGGCTGAGTTGATGGCACCTATCACAGTTAATGATGTAGCAACCGATATGTGTATGGCCATTTCTAATGAAGGCCGTATGTTGTTATTCCCGTTACGTGATTTACCAAAACTGGGTAAAGGTAAAGGTAATAAAATTATTTCTATCCCAAGTGCCAAAGTGCAAGCCCGAGAAGAGTTTGTAAAAGTACTGGCTTGTATCCCAGAGGGAAGCTCAGTCACACTACATGCTGGTAAGCGAAAACTAACCCTTAAGCCCAGTGATTTAGAACATTACTATGGTGAGCGAGGCCGCAGAGGTAACAAGTTACCAAGAGGCTTACAGCGTGTGGATGAGTATGACATTGAAAGTAAGGCCTCAGTATCGACTGGTGATGAGCCTGAACTTGAGTAGCCTTAACAAGTAGAGTTTTGTTTAAATTGATAAGAAAAAGCCGCGACTTGAAGACGTGCCACTCGTTTAAGATGATGAGACTCTAAAACAAGCTCACAATGACGAAATAGGCTCAACTCTGAGACTAATCAGGAAGAGGGCTGCGTACAAGCATACGCCAGTCGTCTTTCTGAGGAAGGTCATGATCTATAATGCTAAGCCGGTCGCAAGAGTGGTGCAAGTTCAGCCTTTATAAAAGCAAACTTTTCAATTCAGCATTAACTGATAAAGAGTGATCGTGAGGGAATATCAGTACTATAAATTCGAGCTTCTGGATGGGTATTTAGATAATAAGCAGGGCAAATACTCAGAGCTATTTCAGCTGTGCCGACATCTCTGCTACGTCCTTCCAAGTGTATTACACCTACAGTGACTTAAAGGCTGAGCCTTCTGAGCTGATGTTAAAATACTTCGACATCGGTTTTTACTACGCCGATTGGGGCTCCATTTATGTTTACATCAAGCTACCAGCTGGAACTGTCCCTGCTCAACAGCCCCTAAAGATAATTAAAATGAAATAATTAATTTAACGAGATGTACGCTCTAGGTTGCATGTGTGGGAGGAATTTACTGCGGGGGCAAGTTCGGCAGCAGTAGAAGAGGCTGGTAAGCTGGTAAGATTACGTCCAAACATCAAATATATTTCGTAGGCTTGGACTAAGTTCATCACTGTTTTGCCGCTTTCAAAGTTGCTGATGGTGGCTTGATCGACACCGAGCAAAGTCGCAAGTTGTTTTTGTGTGAGGCCATGTTCTTTTCTGAGCTTGCGTATCATGGTTTGTAACTCGTTTTTAAATTGCGTAACAAGGGTTTTTCTGCGAGCAGTGTTGTGTTTCATCGTCGTTTCCTTAGAGCAAAATCGTGTTGATCAAGTTAACGGCATTATTGATGGGCATAGCTCTTTGCTTAACGAGTTCGTTAGATACCCCTTGTATTGCTTCATAATCATCTAAAAAGAGCGCTAAATCGTATTGCTTACTGTTATAGCTGTTAATATGCACCAATACATAGCAGCGCAGATGCAGTGCATCAAGTTGGCGTATTAGGTCAATATCTTGTGCTGTCATATTTGGCTTTAGTCGTTTAGTGATTTTATTGGCAAATACATGTTTAATATAAACAGTCTGCTTATCCTTATGATATACATAAGTATCTTTAAAGCCATTAACAGGTTTAATTGTGGCATTAACGCCATTTAATAGACTTGCGCCATCCATAGTGCTCTCTCAATTCGTTACGGTGAGTTAGCATTATGGTTATAAGTATGTGAAAAAATCTCCACACGGTAGAAAATAATCCAATTAATTTGTGGAAGCGGGTTTAAAAGGGATGAGAGCCTAAGTTAGTGTGGGATTAAAAAGTGATTAGAATGGACTTCGGCTGGCAATCTAACTGCCAGCCAGTATTTTTAAATGTCACACATTGTGAAATGAAAAGTGTTGTTAAAGCGCGTTCGCTTCATCCGAGCGATTCGACTTAGCTTCAACAATCATCATGGTCAGCAAAGCACCACAGCAAAGTGCCCATGCAATATAGATAAGTCCTTCAAAGTTATCGTAAATGAGGGTCCAAGATTTAAATTCAAAGTAGGACCAAGCTATGTTTTCTAATAATGCTAAAAGGTTAACCGTTGCCATGTAAATAAAAATCCAATGAAAAACGCCATCAAAGTGAGTTAACTTAATGTTGTTTGACTTAGATAATGCACGAGAGACTTGCACTCTAAAAATGAGAACTATGGCGATTAAAAGGCTTATTAGCAACTGAACTCCGTAAATCAGAGTGCCCTGTAATAACTGATTGTCTTCAGGTGTAGCTTCATTAATTAACCCAGTTTCAAAAATTATGTGGCTAACTCCTGTAAAAGTGAATATGAATCCTGCGATATGGGCCATATTTATATTTTTTGTGTATACCCCGTATAGAGTAGAAAAACCTAATAAAGATAAATATAAAGGTGTAACAATGCGATCTTCCCATAGCTGAATATAAAAAAATGCTATAGAAGCAATAGTCAGTAAAATTAAGTTGGAGAGTTTCATGTTCTATCCTTGAAAATCATCTAAAGTGGGGATTGGTACAGAAATAACTGCCTGTGTAACTCTAGGTGGTTTATTCGCTGTTCCACCACCTACTATAAAAGCACAGCAATCAGCATTTAGTTCACGAGCAATTTTGTTTCGCTTATTGTTAGATGAAATGAATAAATTCATAGAACTAAATACATGGTGTAGGCTTAATTTGTTCATGGTTCTTCATCCTGTAAGTTGGGTTTTTCTTTACTGTTGGTGATATCGCGGATCTGTTTTATTTCGTTTAATAACGACCCTGCGTCTATCTTACAATATAAAAACCACAAAAAAAGCTGTTTTGAACGAATATCACTCACACCTAATTCGTAGTTAATAACGGTTTTTCTGTCACACTTAAGCTTTTTTGCCATCGCGTCTTGAGATATCCCCGCATTGACTCGCATGGCTTTTAAATCATCACCATCTATCACACCCTTATCCTTTTATTGTTGGGGAGATTTTTTCATAGCTAAATATACAGTCTGTTAACAACGAAGTGCAGGTGTTAAAACAATAAGAAAATGTCAACGTTGTCAATGCATGAAAAAATTACAGTTACTGCTTTAAAAACAGACAGGCTAAAGAATATTTATAAATAAACTAAAAATCAACGATTCATTTACATAAAGTGTTATTTTGTACCTAAGTTAACTGATTGGTAAAATCTAAACTCTATAGTGTTGAACCATGGAAAACAATGCCGTTTTACACTGCTATTATTTATTACTCAAAAATGGGTGTTTTTTTAAAGCGTTATCGAATTTGCCGCGAGTATTGGTTATGCTAATTGGAATAAGGCAAGGCAAGTTATTGAAGAACTACCTGCACAGCACTCAGCCAACTTACTCATCTCCCAAAGCAGCAGAGCAGCGAAAATAGGAAAATACAGTGTTTTTTACAACATTAAGAGAGGTTTATAATGAAGCTTGGTCGTAATGATCCTCGCCACTGTGGCAGTGGTAAAAAATTTAAACGTTGTTGTATGAGCAGCGTTTCCAAGCAACATGCCCAAGTATTTGCAGACACTGTCTGCAAAATTGAGCTGGTCGCATTACACACAATTAATTCGTATTGAAAACCAAGCCGCGCGGCTTTGGTATATGCAAGAATCTGCCGAGCAAAACTGGAGCGTACGCGCGCTTGAACGCCAAGTGGGCACGTTATATTACGAGCTGATACTCAGGCTTCAAATCAGCCATGAACGCTTTTTGATTTTTAGAGGCGACATACTTCATTGAATTGCGTATTTGATGAACGATACACAATTGAATTTCGGTCTCTGGGAAAATAGTTTTTATTGCCTCAGGAAACCCTGTTTGCCGACCAAACTGCCCACCACTTGCCTATGGCTTTTACTAAATCTTAGTGGTTAGCAATGGAAAAATAGTGCCGTTTTTATGCTGCAGTTAGGACTCAAAAATAGCAGTTTAGAAAGGCTTTATCGAGTGATTTTTTCAACACTCCATCCAGCAATGGATACAATAATATCCATTTTCTGTTTATTTCGCTATAATGGATATAACTGTATCCATTTAGTCTTTGCGGATGAATTTTACCTTAATTGATGATACCGATGTAAGCCAAGCCTATGCGGCTTATCTACGTGAGTTACGTCAACGAGCAAAGTTGTCACGAGCGGCGCTTGCTGAGCGAAGCTGTGTACCTGCGGCCACCATTAAGAAATTTGAGCTGACCGGGCAAATTTCATTCCGCCAATTGCTGTTGCTTTGGCAGACACTTGATTCGCTAGATAGGCTCTATCAACTAACACAGCCGAACAAAGAGCGCACCACTATGCCCACTAGCATTGATGAGGTGCTAAAAGATGAGTTTTAAACCCATTCAAAAACTCGCCGTAACTCGTACGTTAAGCTCAGGTGAGCAGGTTGCTGTAGGGGTCTTGGCGCAGAATCGGCAAGGCGTTTTTTTTCAGTATGCAGACAGCTATTTGCAGCAGTTTGGTAATTTATCACCTTTTACCTTGCAAGCGAATGCGCAAGTTCAAGTTGCACCTAAAGCGCCGCACCAGGGTGTACATGGCGTATTTGGAGATTGTTTGCCCGATGGCTGGGGCATGTTGTTACAAGATCGTATTTTCCGGCAAAAGGGCATCCTGTCTAATCAATTAACGGCAATGGATAGGCTGGCCTTTGTCGGTGATAAAGGCATGGGAGCGCTGTCTTTTTCTCCGGTGTCTGAGTTTTCAGCCACCACGCACGCGGATATTGATTTAGCTATTTTAGGCTTAGAAGCACAAACGCTGTTTGATGCTTCAATGTCAGATTATATGGATGATAATCACGATGAGTTAGATGGGCATACTCAACAGGTGTTGGCTGCATTAGTCGCCGGAGGTAGTTCAGGTGGGGCAAGACCCAAGGCGCAGATTTATATGCCCGCAGGGGAAATTCAGCATTGTCGAACCTTTGCTCAGCCTAGAGATGAGGCTTGGCTGATTAAGTTTACCTCTAAAAATCTCGCGCTCGGGCATGAAGAAGGTTTGTGCGAGGCGGTCTATTTACAAATGGCTGAGCAAGCTAAGTGTCAACCACCAGTTTGGCAACTCATTGAAGCGCCGCCTACTAGCGGTGCGCCTGCTTGGTTGGCGCTCAAGCGTTTTGATTATGTCACTCAACAGACCAATTTAAGCGGCAATCGCAGTTCAGGTCGCTTGCATATGCACAGCGCTTGCGGGCTATTGGATGCAGACTTTCGAACGCCAAGTTTAGATTACATTGACTTGATCAAAGCCAGCCGTCAGTTGTGTAAATCTCCAGCGGCTGGACAGCTGCAATTTCGCCGTGCCGTTTTTAACCTGCTGTCGTCTAATCAAGACGACCACAGTAAAAACTGGGCGTTTTTGCAAGCGGATGACGGTCAATGGGATCCTGCACCTTTTTACGATGTTACCTACAGCCCACATCCATTCAACGAACACGCCACTACGTTCGGGGGTTATGGCAAAGCGCCACCGCTTAAGGTGATGCAAAAACTTGCTACCAGTGCTGGCTTTGCGAATTGGAATGATGCAAAGCAAGTCATTGAAGAAGTCGCAGAAGCCATCAGCCAATTTACGTATCTGGCACAGCAGCAAGGGATCAGTAAAACAACAGTGTCTGCGATTGCTAAGACATTGGATCAGCGCAAACAAGAAAATGCAGCGCTTTATTATCGCTAAGCCTCATCCTAAAGCTCAGTTAAACGGTGTTTGTGTCAGGGGCCTTTTTACACCCCTTTACGTAGCACAAACATGTGGTACCCAAACTCGCCTAGGTAACGTTCATAAGTCGCAATTTCTCGCTCAATATCCATAATGGCGCTGGAATTTGGCATGCTTGCTTTTACTTCTGCAACTCGCGCTTTGAGTGGTTGATAGTAATCGTGCCATGCTTTTTCTCTTAAGGTGAAATGATCAATCACATCAAAGCCTGCTTGGCGCATTTGGCTTAAGCGTTTTTCGATGGTTTGCATATCTGGGTATTCACCTTCCCAGAATGCGACCGCCTCTTGGCTTGGGTTACCGGTTAACCAGATCAAATCACTGACGACCATATAGCCAAGATTAGTCAGTAGTTTACGCCACTGGGTTAACGCTTGCTCAACCCCCATTATGTAAGCTGAGCCTTCTGACCAGATGCAATCAAAGTTTTCAGGTGCAAAAGGCAAATCCGTCATGCTGGCGCAGCTTAAGGTAACGCGGGTATCTAACCCCTGCTCAGTGAGACGTTCACCGAGTTCATCCAGCGCACTTTGCTCGTTATCCACTGCCATAATCTCGGCTTGGGTGTGTTTTGCCAATAACCGGGTTGAAAAGCCTTTGCCGCAGCCAATATCAATGATCTTGGTGGGTATTTTTGGCAGTGTGGACAATGCTTTTAGTGTATCGGCATCAGAACTTGGCCCCCAGCGTTCTAAGTGTTGGAATACCGTCATAAAATCGGCCATGTATTGATCGTGTTCGTTCATATCTTTTGATAACCATTTCAAATGCAGGGCTTGTTGTTCATTAAACCCTTGTTGCTTTAACCACTCCAGATGGGCGTCTGGTGCTAATTTATCGGTCTGTTGGTGCCAAATACGAAGTGAACCTTCACCCAGCAAGGCAGCAAGTAACGCGCGAGCTTGTTGCTTTTGAGCGATGTCTTCGTCCAGCTGCTGCAAGCGCTTTTCAAGTACAGAGCGCTGCACCTTGCTGTCCAAAAAGGATTTACATTCCTTAAGTGTTAAACCACCCACTTGCAGTTGTTGCAACAAGCGCAACTGCTGAACATCTTTATCTGAATACAGTCGATAGCCGTTGGTTTGGCGAACACCCTGCAACAAACCTAGCCTCTCGTAGTAGAGCAAGGTTGACCGTGACAGCCCGACTTTTTCAGCTAACTCAGAAATGCGATACACAGATAAAACGTCCTTTCCGTTCTTTTTTATTCATGGCGCGGCTGGCTCAAACAGACCAGAACGCGAATGACGATAAACTATGAAGTTATAGACAGGTCAAATGTTGTTAGCAAAAAATATCGTTCAGTTTTGATTGGTTGAAAGCTTGACTGCCGCATTCAGGTCTACAAATTTTTACCTATGAAGTCACTTTGTGTAGACCTCTAACCGCTGGATTTTCCCGTTCATTAAAATACACAGATGACTATGTAACTCCCACTCTATCCTCATAGTTCTTGTTTATCCCTCAATTTTCTCATAACCTATCCAGTATCAAATTTGAGGACTCAATATGTCTAGTGAAATTCTTACCATTAAGGAGTTAGCTGAATACTTGAAGCTAACCGAAAAAACAGCATATAGACTCGCTGCTGAAGGTAAGTTGCCGGGATTTAAGGTCGGTGGTTCGTGGCGGTTTAAAAGTGAAGATGTTGAAGTATGGATAGAAGAGCAAAAGGATAAAGAATGACAAAAGAACAACAAATTGAAGACGCTCTGATCTCAAAATTAGAAGACCTCAAATATACTTATCGTCGGGATATTCGAGATAAAGCTTCTCTTGAGAAAAACTTTCGCGAAAAGTTTGAAGCTTTGAACTACGTAAAACTTACTGATTCAGAATTCGCCCGACTTCGAGATGAAATAGTAACAGCAGATGTGTTTACTGCTGCCAAAACGCTGCGCGAACAAGGTTACTTCCAACGCGAAGATGGAACACCTTTGCATTACACGCTAGTGAACATCAAAGATTGGTGTAAAAACGAATTTGAAGTAATAAACCAATTACGCATCAATACAGATAATAGTCATCATCGTTATGATGTCATTTTGCTAATTAATGGCGTACCTGTTGTACAAATTGAACTTAAGAACCATCAAATCGTTACCCGTCGAGCGATGGAACAAATAGTCGAGTATAAAAACGGCCAAGGCAACGGCTATGGCAATACACTGATGTGCTTCATGCAGCTATTTATAGTCAGCAACGAATACAACACTTATTACTTTGCTAACAACCGTAATGAACACTTTAGCTTCAATGCTGACGAACGCTTCTTACCTATTTATCAATTGGCAGACGAAGATAATAAGAACATTGCACACCTACATGATTTCGCTAATGACTTTCTAGCCAAATGTACTTTGGGTCAAATGATTAGTCGCTATATGGTGTTAGTTCAGTCCGAACAAAAGCTTTTAATGATGCGCCCTTATCAAGTATATGCCGTTAAAGCGATTGTAGATTGCATCCACCAAAACCGTGGTAATGGGTACATTTGGCACACTACTGGTTCAGGTAAAACACTCACTTCTTTTAAAGCATCAACACTTTTAAAAGATAACCCTGATATTGAAAAATGCTTATTCGTTGTAGATCGTAAAGATCTGGATCGCCAAACCCGTGAAGAATTCAACAAGTTTCAAGATGGTTGTGTAGAAGAAAATACTAATACTGAAACACTTGTACGTCGCATGTTATCTGAAGACTATGCTGACAAAGTAATAGTTACAACTATTCAAAAGCTAGGGTTAGCACTTGATGAAACAAGTAAACGAAATCAGAGTAAGCTAAAAGAAGGTAAGCAAACTTATAAAGAGCGTTTAGAGCCTCTGCGTGACAAACGTATTGTCTTCATATTTGATGAATGTCACCGTTCACAGTTTGGAGATAATCATAAAGCAATAAAGAGCTTTTTTCCTAACGCTCAACTGTTTGGCTTTACTGGCACACCAATCTTTGAAGAAAACTCTACCTATACACAAATTGATGGCACAGTAGGCACATTCAAAACCACAAAAGATATATTTGAAAAAGAGCTACACGCTTATACCATTACTCATGCCATTGAAGATAAAAACGTATTAAGTTTCCATATTGATTATTTTGGTATAGATGAATCAAAAGCAATCGAAGACGGTAAAAGTAAGAAAGTTAATAAGCCCAAAAAAGTCACACCTCCACCAGAGGCTGTGGTTAAAGAGATTCTAAAAAAACATGATGCTGCAACAAGTGAGCGCCGTTTTAACGCTGTACTAGCTACCGCATCGATTAATCATGCTATCGAGTATGTTGAACAGTTTAAAATTCAACAAGAGCAACTACAAAGTGAAGACGAAAACTATAAACTGCTAAATGTCGCTTGTGTTTTCTCACCTCCTGCACAGCCACCTAAAAATGCAGAAGGAGCTAAAGAGGCAGATACCAAGTCAGTAGATAAGAATGTTAAAGACATTAAACAGCTTCAAGAAGATTTGCCTCAAGAAAAAGCAGACAACCAAGTAGAGCCAGAGAAGAAAAAGGCGGCTCTTAAAGCGATCTTAGTTGATTACAATAGCCAATACGGTACAAATCACACAATCAATGAATTTGATCTCTATTATCAAGATGTTCAACAACGCATCAAAGATCAAAAATACACAAATGCGGATTATCCACACAAGAATAAAATCGACATTACAATTGTTGTTGATATGTTGCTTACTGGGTTTGACTCTAAGTATTTAAACACCTTGTATGTCGATAAAAATCTTAAATACCATGGGTTAATACAAGCTTTCTCTCGTACGAATCGCGTATTAAACGACAGTAAACCGTGGGGCAACATCCTTGATTTTCGAGGGCAAGAAGACGAAGTAGAAAATGCTATTTCTCGCTTTTCAGGTCACAACCCCGAAAACGAAGACAAAGAAGTATGGTTGGTCGATCCTGCACCTGTAACCATCGAAAAATATCAAAATGCAGTCGAGAAGCTTGAAACTTTTATGAAAGAAAAAGGCTTAGATTGTACCCCTTCAGACGTAGTAAATCTTAAAGGTGATAGTGCAAAAGCAGACTTTATCAATCATTTTAAAGAAGTACAGAAGATTAAAACTCAAATTGATCAATACACTGAGTTGGAAGAAGAACAGCAACAGAAGATTGAGAAAGCACTACCAACTGATATTTTACGTGGATTTAAAGGGCAGTATTTAGAAACGGCTCAAGACCTTAAACGTAAACAAGATCAAAACAGTGGTGATAAAAGCGATGTTGACGACAAAGTTCAGCAACTAGATTTTGAATTTGTCTTGTTTGCTTCGGCAGTTATTGATTACGACTATATTATTAGCTTGATCGCTAAATCTACACAAGAACCAAGTAAACAGAAAATGACGCGTAAAGAAGTGATCGATATGATCAGCGCCAATGCCAACTTAATGGAAGAGCGTGAAGATATTATTGACTATATCAATAGCTTAAATACAGGTGAAGTTCTAACCACGAAGCAAATTCATGAAGGGTATCAAAAATTCAAAGCTGAAAAATCAGCGAATGAGTTAAATGAAATGGCAACAAAGCACAATCTCACACCAGAAGCACTTCAAGGCTTTGTTGATACAATTATTAATCGAATGATTTTTGATGGTGAACAGTTAACCGACTTATTGGAACCGCTTGAGTTAAGTTGGCGAGAACGCGGAAAAGTAGAGCGAGACTTAATGGAAGATTTAATTCCACATTTACATAAATTAGCCCAAGGGCGTGAAATTTCAGGGCTAGCGGTATATGAGTAATCAAAACGTAAATATTCCCTTACCAAAATTAAGATTTAAGATGGATGATGGTTCACAATTTCCAGACTGGAAAATAGTTCCACTGAAATCTATAGCCAGAAGACAAACTGCAAAAAATACTGATGAAAAAATTGATCGTGTTTTAACTAACTCGGCCACTGGTGGTGTTTTAGATCAAAAGGATTACTTTAAAAAAGATATTGCTACTAAAGGTAACTTACAAGGATATTATATAGTTGATAGAAATGATTACGTTTACAACCCTCGTATATCTTCCGCAGCCCCAGTAGGACCTATTTCAAAAAATAAAATTGGTAAGGGTGTAATGTCTCCCCTTTATACTGTTTTCAGATTAAATACTGAGAATAGTGATTTTTATGAGCACTTTTTTAAATCATCCAAATGGCACCACTATATGAAGATGATTTCTAATACTGGCGCGCGTCATGACAGGATGAGTATTTCTTCTAGTAATTTTATAAAGATGCCTGTTCCACAGGCTGACGAAAGAGAACAACTAAAAATTGCAGGTTGTTTGTCATCGCTCGACAATCTATATATGGCGGTAAAAAATAAACTTGAAACTACCAAAGCATATAAAAAAGGCTTAATTAAGCAACTTTTTCCTGCTGAAGATGAAAAATTACCTAAGCTGCGTTTTCCTGAATTTAAAGGTACATGGACGAAATGTGTTCTAGGAGATATTGCATCTTTTTCAAAAGGAAAAGGTATATCAAAGTCCGATATTACAGACGATGGTCAGTTGCCATGTATACGATATGGCCAGCTTTACACCGATTATGGAGAGACTATTGATAGGGTTATTTCGTTTACAAACATTTCTTCAAGTGATCTGGTATTAAGTAAAAAAAATGATGTAATTATTCCTGCTTCGGGAGAAACACATGAAGATATCGCTACAGCTAGTTGTTTAATGAATAGTGGAGTTGCACTAGGTAGCGATTTAAACATTATTCGTACAAATTGTGACGGTGTATTTTTATCATACTACCTTAATGGGGCTAAAAAGAATGATATAGCTCGTTTAGCACAAGGTGTTTCTGTAGTACATCTATACTCCTCTCAACTTAAAACACTTGAATTATGCTTGCCTGAAAATAGAGAACAACAAAAAATAGCAGAGTGTCTTTCATCTATAGATAACTTTATTTCTGAGCAAGAAAAATTACTTAAATCTTTAATAAAGCACAAAAACGGATTATTGCAGCAGCTATTCCCTGATTTGGATAATGTCAGTCTATGAGTGAATTAATTTTTCCATCTCTTGGTTCTGTTTCAACGCAGCTAAGGGAGGTCTTAGAAAACGGAGTTCAACGTGGCAATAAAACAATTACTATTAATCAAGTACTCCTCTTTGCCTATAACGGTACAGGAAAAACACGCCTATCAATGGCTTTTAAAAATTTTGGCAAGCAAGATGAAGACAGGGATACTTTATACTTTAATGCGTTTACCGAAGATTTGTTTCGCTGGGATAATGATTTAGAAAACGACGAACAACGAGTATTAAAAATTAATAGAGAATCTCGATTTTTCAATGGGTTACAAGAGTTGGAAATGGAAAATCGCATTCGCCCGTTGTTGCAGCGTTATGCCGATTTTGACTTTTTCATCGATTATGACGACTGGGTAGTTAACTTCACCCGTGAAGTTGAAGCTGAAACGGGCGCAGAAACAATTGAACATATTAAAGTATCTCGTGGTGAGGAGAACATCTTTGTCTGGTGTTTTTTTCTTGCGGTTGCTCAATTAGCGGTTGATCAACAAGAAGCTTATGAATGGGTAAAATATCTATATATTGATGATCCTATTTCATCATTAGATGATAACAATGCGATTGCTGTAGCAAGCCATCTGGCACAACTCTTAAAAAATGCAAACAGCTCAATAAAGACAGTTATATCTTCTCACCATACCTTATTTTTTAATGTAATTTGGAACGAGCTTAATGAAAAGAAAAAGCTACAGCCTTACTTTTTAAGTTATGACAAAGAAGCGCAGCTCTATAAACTTCGTTATACCAATAGCACGCCTTTTTTCCATCATGTAGCCTTGCTTGAACAGCTCCACCAAGCCTCGGAAACAGGAAATTTATATACTTATCACTTCAATATATTGCGTAGCATTCTTGAAAAAACAGCGACTTTTCATGGGTTCAAAAACTTTTCAGCTTGTATTGAGCAAGGTGATGATGATCCAGACGGTGTATTACATGCACGTATAGTCAATATTTTAAGCCACGGTAATTACTCTTTATTCGAACCTATGGAAATGACTGGCGAAAATAAGGTGCACTTCCGTCGGATATTAAATAACTTTTTAAATAATTATAGATTTAACCCTGAGCTGTTCCCCGAACCTGCGGAGCCACAAGAACCCGCAGCGAACCAAGAGCAGACTGAACAGCTAGTAGAGACAAACTAATATGACTCAAGAAGAACTAAAAGATTTAGGTAAAACACTTTGGGATATTGCTAACAGCTTACGTGGAGCAATGAACGCGGATGACTTTCGTGATTATATGTTGTCGTTTTTATTCCTACGTTATTTATCAGATAACTATGAATTGGCTGCGAAAAAAGAGTTAGGCCGTGATTACCCTGATTTATCAAGTGACGATAAACGAGCGCCATTAGCCGTTTTTTATAAAGAACTATCTGAAGAAGATAAGTCTTTCTTTGAAAAGCAAATGCGTCGCAAACTTCATTACGTGATAGAGCCAAATCATCTTTGGACGAGCATTGCCGAAATGGCTCGAACTCAAGATGATGAATTATTGCGTACATTAGAAGCTGGCTTTAAATACATCGAAAACCATAGCTTTGAAAGCAGTTTTCAAGGCTTATTCTCTGAGATCAATCTTAACTCAGAAAAGCTAGGTAAAAAACCAACTGACCGTAATGCTAAACTCTGCACTATTATCACTAAAATATCAGAAGGTATCGCCAAGTTTTCAACCAAAACAGATATCCTTGGTGATGCATACGAATACTTAATTGGCGAATTTGCTGCTGGTTCAGGTAAAAAAGCGGGTGAGTTCTACACACCTCAACCTATCTCGGATATTTTGTCTCGTATCGTCGTATTAGATAGCCAAGAACCAGCAACAGGTTTAAAGAAAAAGCTGGATAAAGTAATGGACTTTGCGTGTGGTTCAGGTTCGTTGCTATTAAATGTTAGAAAGCGCCTTGGCGGTGATGGAATTGGCAAGATATACGGACAAGAAAAAAACATTACCACATACAACCTTGCACGTATGAATATGCTTCTTCATGGTGTAAAGGATACTGAATTCGAAATTCATCATGGCGACACATTAACTAATGACTGGGACATGCTCAGTGAAATGAACCCCGCTAAGAAATTAAAATGTGATGCGGTGGTAGCGAATCCACCGTTCAGCTATAGATGGGAGCCTACAGAAGCAATGGCTGAAGACTTTCGCTTTAAAAGCCATGGCTTAGCACCTAAGTCTGCTGCTGATTTTGCGTTCTTACTTCATGGTTTTCACTTTTTAAGTGATGAAGGCACAATGGCGATTATATTACCGCATGGCGTGTTATTCAGAGGTGGTGCTGAGAATCGCATTCGTACTAAATTATTAAAAGATGGCCATATCGATACGGTAATTGGCCTACCTGCTAACCTATTCTTCTCCACAGGCATCCCTGTGTGTATTTTAGTGCTTAAGAAATGCAAAAAGTACGACGATGTTTTATTCATAAATGCTAGTGAGCATTACGAAACAGGTAAACGTCAAAACAAGTTACGTGACGGTAAAGATGGACAACCTAACGATATTGAAAAAATTGTAGAAACTTATCAATTTAGAAAAGAAGAAGAACGTTATTCTCGTCGTATTTCGATGGAAGAAATAGAGAAAAACGACTTCAACTTAAATATTTCTCGTTATGTCAGCACAGCCAAAGCTGAGCCGAAAGTAGATCTACAACAAGTTCATGAAGACCTAGTAGGCTACGAATCTGACTTTCAAGAGGCGCTAGAAACTCATAATAACTTTCTTAAAGAGCTAGGTTTACCTGAATTACCCGGCTCTATTAAAAAATAAAGCAGTTAGAAAAACTCGGAAAGTGTATCAGTTAACTTCCGGTGCGCTTCTTTCCTTTCATCAAAATAATCATACTGATCATAAGTTCCCATAATTTTAGGGGGAGTTACACAATCATGAACACCTAAAAACAACAAAGCCCTATTAAATAAGGGCTTTATTTGATTTCTTAACAAATACGAACAGATAAAAACACTATTCAATATTCTGAATCTGTTCACGCATTTGCTCTATCAATACTTTCAATTCAACGGCGGCATTGGTGATCTCGGTGTTGATTGATTTTGAGGCTAGGGTGTTTGACTCGCGGTTAAACTCTTGCATCATAAAGTCTAAACGACGGCCGCAGGCGCCGCCTTTTTTTAAGATTTTGTGAGTTTCTTTTACGTGTGACTTTAGGCGGTCTAGCTCTTCGGCTACATCTTGCTTTTGGGCAAGGTAAATAAGCTCTTGCTCTAGGCGGTTTTCGTCTATTTCTGCTTTGAGTTCTTCAAGTTTGGTAGTGAGTTTTTCACGCTGCCATTTGCTTACTTCAGGCATATGGCTTTCAACAATAGCCACTTGCTCTACAATGGCTTCAAGGCGGGTGGTAATCATTGCCTCTAAGTTTTCACCTTCGCTGGCGCGGGCGGCTTTAAAGTCTTCGATAAGTTCATTAAAACCAGCCAGTAGCTCGGTGTTAACACTGTCTAAGTCAATTTCTTGCGCTTCCATTACGCCTGGCCAACGTAAAATATCAACAGGGTTAATATCGCCTTGGCTATGTTTTTGCACCCATTTAGCGCTGTTAATTAATTGCTCAGCGAGGGTTTCGTTAATAGAGAGCTCGCCCACATGTGCAGGGTTTGCAGTAAACTTTAAATACACTTCAACCTTGCCGCGCTGCAAATGTTTGCGTAAGCGCTCACGTACTACCGGCTCCATACCTCGAAATTGTTCAGGTGCGCGGATAAAGGTTTCTAGGTAGCGCTGGTTTACCGAGCGAATTTCCCAAACTCCAGTGCCCCAATCACCTTTAACTTCTCGGCGTGCGTAGGCGGTCATACTATGGATCATGTAAAGTTCCTAATCTATTAACAAAATTTTCTGCGCCATTATAGCTTATAAAGCACGCAAGGCGACAGCGGAAATAATTACCAAAATAATCAACTTTTACCGCAACTATTTCTTAGTTAACACATAGCATCCGATCGGTTGTGCCTTTATAATAGATAAAACTTTTACTTTAGGGGAACGTGGATGCGTCCAAGCGAAAGAACAGCAAACCAAATTAGACCGGTAACATTTACTCGTAACTATACTATGCATGCCGAAGGTTCGGTTTTAGTAGAGTTTGGTAACACCAAAGTACTGTGTACAGCCACTGTGGAAGCGGGTGTACCTCGTTTTATGAAAGGTCAAGGTAAAGGCTGGATCACCGCTGAATATGGTATGTTACCGCGTTCAACGCATACTCGAAATAACCGTGAAGCGGCTCGTGGTAAGCAAGGCGGTCGCACCATGGAAATTCAACGTTTAATTGCCCGTGCATTGCGTGCAGCAGTTGATTTAAAAGCGTTAGGCGAAAACACCGTAACGATTGATTGTGATGTATTGCAGGCCGACGGTGGTACACGCACTGCTTCAATCAGCGGCGCGTGTGTTGCTTTAGTTGATGCGCTTACAAACATGCGTGCTAAAGGCATGATCAACACTAACCCGCTTAAGTTTATGATTGCGGCTATTTCAGTGGGTGTTTACAAAGGGACCGCGATTTCAGACCTTGAGTATTTAGAAGACTCTGAAGCTGAAACCGATATGAACGTGATCATGACTGAAACAGGTAAACTCATTGAAGTGCAAGGCACTGCTGAAGGTGAACCGTTCTCGTTTGAAGAGTTAGATGAGTTACTTGGTTTAGCGAAGCACTCAATTCGTGAGATCATTGATTTACAAAAGAAAGCATTAGCATAAGTTTGGTCGGTTTAAATTTTAGTAGGTAAAACATGAAAGCATATCAAAAAGAATTTATTGAATTTGCCCTTGAAAAGCAGGTACTTAAATTTGGTGAGTTTACTTTAAAATCTGGCCGTACTAGTCCTTACTTTTTTAACGCTGGCTTGTTTAACACCGGTCGTGATTTGGCGCGCTTAGGGCGTTTTTATGCCGCTGCATTAGAAGATGCGGGTATTGATTACGACGTGTTATTTGGCCCAGCCTATAAAGGTATTCCAATTGCAACAACCACTGCTGTTGCCTTGGCTGATCACTACAACAAAGATGTACCTTATTGTTTTAATCGCAAAGAGAAAAAGCAGCATGGCGAAGGGGGCTCATTAGTTGGGTCGGCGCTTGAAGGTCGCATTATGTTAGTTGATGATGTGATCACCGCAGGCACGGCAATACGCGAGTCTATGGAGATCATTGCGGCTGCGGGTGCTGATTTATCCGGTGTGCTAATTGCACTCGACCGTCAAGAAAAAGGCAAAGCTGAGTTATCTGCCATCCAAGAAGTTGAGCGTGACTTTAGTACTCAAGTGGTTTCTATTGTTAAGCTGGCTGACTTGATCACCTACCTTGAAGAACAAGGCTGCATGACTGAGCACTTAGATGCGGTAAAAGCATATCGCGATCAATATGGTGTTGCGTAAATCAGCTTGTTATAGTATTTAAAAAATGCCAGTCAGCGACTGGCATTTTTTTTATCTATTGAGTACTCATTAAAAGTTCAGCCAAGGCCGTTATTATTGCTTATCGCGCACGGCTGTTATTATTGCTTATCGCGCACGGCTGTTATGATTGGTTTATTGCGCTCAAATTTGGCATAGTAGGCACCTTGCCAACTGCGGTAAAATTAATAAAAAGGCACGTTATTCTCATGGCAACTCAGCAACAAGCACAAACACACATTCATATTTTAGGCATATGTGGCACTTTTATGGGGGGCATAGCCGCCATAGCGCAATCTTTAGGGTATAGAGTGACAGGCTCAGATCAAAACGTGTATCCGCCAATGAGCACTCAGTTAGAGTCTTTGGGCATTGAACTTACCACTGGGTATGACCCAAAACAGTTAGACCCAGCCCCAGATATGGTGGTGATTGGTAACGCGATGAGCCGTGGTAATCCGTGTGTTGAATATGTACTTGAGCACCGAATTCCTTATACTTCAGGACCAGAATGGTTAAAGCATAATGTGTTGCAAGAGGCATGGGTGTTGGCGGTTGCAGGCACTCATGGCAAAACCACCACAGCCAGTATGCTGGCATGGTTACTTGAATATGCAGGGTTGCGCCCTGGGTTTTTAATTGGTGGTATTGTACAAAATTTTGGTGTTTCAGCTCGCGTATCCGACACCCCTTTTTTGGTTATTGAAGCTGATGAGTACGATACGGCATTTTTTGATAAACGTAGCAAGTTTGTACATTACTTACCGCGCACTTTAATTATGAATAACTTAGAGTTTGATCATGCCGATATTTTTAATGATTTAAATGCTATTCAAACGCAATTTCATCATTTACTGCGAACCTTACCCTGCCAAGGTAAAGCGATTTATCCTGCTGATGATAAAGCGTTAGTTGAAGTACTCGAACGTGGTTTTTGGAGCTTGCAAGAAACTTTAAATGGCGATTGGACGTATAAGTTGCTTGTTAATGATGGATCTGAATTTGAAGTATATCTAGCTGGAAAACTTGCAGGTACAGTAAAGTGGTCAGCAATTGGTGAGCATAACGTTAAAAACGCCATGATGGCCATTGCAGCCGCGCGCCATGTGGGCATTGCACCTTCGATAAGTATTGAGGCATTGGCAGCGTTTAAATCGCCAAAGCGCAGAATGGAGCTATTGGGCGAAGTAAACGGCGTGCATGTGTATGATGACTTTGCACACCACCCTAGCGCTATAAAAACAACACTAGCGGGGCTAAAAGCCAAAGTAGGAAATGAGCCTGTAATAGCAATTTTAGAGCCACGCTCAAACACTATGAAAATGGGCGTGCATCAACATACCTTACTTGAGTCATTATCGCTGGCCGATGAAGTTTACTTATTGGAGCCTGAAGGATTGGATTGGTCACTCGCAGAGGCCGCACAAAAAGCACAACGTCAATGCTTTAATAATATTGATGATATTATCTGTTGTGTGTGTGAACAAGCGCAGCCTGGTCAACACGTATTGATAATGAGCAACGGTGGCTTTGCTGGCCTGCATCAGAAGTTACTGACTGCGCTAGCACATAAAGAAAAATTAACGTCTTAATTTATAGGTAATATGAGTGGATAAGTTTAAACCTGCTATCACATTAGCCTTTAGTGGTGCATCGGGCGCGCCTTATGGCTTGCGCTTATTAGAAGTATTAGTGGCCATGAATTATCAAGTGTTTGTACTTATTTCAAGTGCCGCTAGAGTGGTACTTGATACTGAGTCGAACATTAAACTCTCGGGCAACGAACAAAAAGCCACAGAGCAATTGAGTACGTTATTTAGCGCCAAACCTGAGCAAATTAAAGTGTTTGGTAAAGATAACTGGTTTAGTCCTGTGGCATCAGGGTCGGCAGCGCCTAAAAAAATGGTGGTGTGTCCATGTAGTGCAGGCAGTGTGTCGGCCATTGCCATGGGAGCGTCTGATAATTTATTAGAGCGCGCCGCTGATGTGGTGATAAAAGAGCGTGGGCAACTAATTTTAGTGCCACGAGAAACCCCATTTAGCTCTATTCATCTTGAGAATATGCTCAAGTTAAGTCAATTAGGGGTGACCATTATGCCAGCTGCACCTGGTTTTTATCATCAGCCAGCATCGATTGCTGATCTGGTTGATTTTATGGTGGCCCGTATTTTAGATCATTTAAATATCGAACATACCTTAACTAAACGTTGGGGTTATGGAGAGCAACATTAACATGACAATTGCATTGAATATTCAAGGCTTGCGAAAAGTCTATAAAAACGGCGTAGAGGCCGTAAAAGGCATTGATTTGCAAGTTGAGCAAGGCGACTTTTTTGCATTACTTGGACCCAATGGTGCAGGTAAATCGACCACCATTGGTGTTATTGCCTCTTTGGTTAATAAAACCGCAGGACAAGTTGAAGTATTTGGCCATAGCATAGATACCGCATTGGAAGATGCTAAGTCTGAACTGGGGTTAGTACCGCAAGAGTTTAACTTTAGTCAGTTTGAAACACTGAATCAGATTTTAGTTAATCAAGCTGGTTACTATGGTGTACCGCGCGGTTTGGCCCATGAACGCGCAGAAAAATACTTAAAACAACTTGGTTTACTAGAGAAAAAAGACAAGCAAGCACGTACATTATCCGGTGGTATGAAACGTCGTTTGATGATAGCTCGAGCTTTAATGCATGAACCTAAGCTACTGATCCTTGATGAACCAACAGCTGGGGTTGATATTGAATTGCGTCGCTCTATGTGGGAGTTTTTACGCGAGATCAACAAACAAGGTGTGACCATTATTTTAACTACTCACTACCTCGAAGAGGCAGAGTTATTGTGTAAAAATATTGCCATTATTGATAAGGGTATTATTGTTGAAAACACCACCATTAAAGCTTTACTTGCAAAATTAGATAAAGAAACCTTTGTGTTAGACCTTAAATTACCGATTGTGCCGGTGACGCTTGAAGGCTATGAATTTACCATGGCTGATGACCATACCATTGAGGTAGAGGTTGCCAAGTCACAAGGGCTAAATGAGGTGTTCACTCAGTTAACAGCACAAGGTAATACGGTATTGAGTATGCGTAACAAAGCGAATCGCTTAGAAGAGTTGTTTGTTGGATTATTAGAGCAGGGGCGAACATCATGAGCATTACCCGCTATGGCGTAGCATTAAAAAGTATTTGGATAAAAGAGTGTATTCGTTTTTTGCGGATTTGGGTGCAAACCCTTGTTCCACCAGCGATCACCATGACTTTGTATTTTGTGATTTTTGGTAATTTAATTGGCTCTCGTATTGGTGATATGGGAGGCTTCAGCTACATGGAGTTTATTGTACCTGGCCTTATTATGATGTCGGTGATCACAAATTCTTACTCAAATGTAGCCTCTAGTTTTTATTCAACTAAGTTTCAAAAAAGCATCGAAGAGCTGCTGGTGGCCCCCGTGCCAAATTATATTATTGTGCTTGGCTACATTGGTGGTGGTATGGCACGCGGTATACTGGTTGGCTTTATTGTGACTTTGGTATCGCTATTTTTTGTGGATATTCAAATTCATAACTTAGGTGTGATCATTGCGACGGTTGTTTTAACCTCAGCGGTGTTTGCTCTTGGTGGGTTGATAAACGCCGTGTTTGCTAATAGTTTTGATGATATTAGTATTATTCCTACCTTTGTTTTAACGCCATTGACCTATTTAGGTGGGGTGTTCTATTCAATTACTTTGTTACCTGAGTTTTGGCAAGGCGTATCACAAGTTAATCCAATCATTTATATGGTTAATGCATTTAGATATGGCTTTTTAGGCGTCTCTGATGTCAACATATACGTCGCATTTACGGTATTATTAGCGTTTATTTCTGGATTATTTATCTTGGCGTTGAGTTTAATACGTCGAGGAGTAGGGTTACGCCACTGATGAGTGAAGCAAATTCAAGAAGCATTGTATCAAATCAGCCAAGTTTGCACGAAAAGCTTGATGAGATAGTTAATAAACACCTTGTCGCTGAGTTTAAAAAACCCATAGCAGCGCACACCCAGCATGCCTTTGATGAAGTTAATGCCCGTGTGCAAGCGTTCAATGGGCCGATTATTTTAGACTCGTGCTGTGGAGTGGGTGAAAGTACTGCAAACTTAGCGAAATTACACCCAAACGCGCTGGTAATAGGTATTGATAAATCGTCGCATCGTTTAAACAAGCATGATGTAGAATATAAGCAATCAGAGTCAGGCCAATATATACTGGTACAAGCTGATTTAAATGACTTTTGGCGCTTAGCGGTAGATGCAAAGTGGCAACCTACCCATCACTATTTGCTCTATCCAAACCCTTGGCCAAAAGCCAAGCATGTGCAGCGTCGTTGGCACGGTGCAGCAGTTTTTCCGTTTATCGTTAAATTAGGTGGTTGTCTGGAAGTGCGCAGTAATTGGGATATTTATGTAAAAGAGTTTGCACGTGCTTTACAGTTAGCGGGTTACCCAGTACCAGTAACTGCCTATCATAGTGATACGGCAATTACTCCATTTGAGAGAAAGTACTGGGCCAGTGGTCAATCAAGCATGCGCTTGGTTGTGCAACTGCCTTAGTTTAGTGCATAGGTGAGGGGCATCACTTGCAATATAGCGCCCCTCAACTAAATCAACGCCTGCGCTGGAGAGCTTGTTATACTGCGCTTGAGACTCAACACCTGCTACTAACAGCATAATATGTTTATCGTGACAAAGCTTTGCAATATGCTTTATAAAATCAAAAACCTGCTCATCATCAGCAATATGCGTAATGTTGTTTTCATCTAATAAAATCATATCTATATTCAGCTTCATTACTCGACTAACAGTTAATAAGCCACTACTGACCGCATTAATTAATACTTTTACGCCTTTGCTTTTGAGTACATTAATGCACACCGCCATGGCATTAAAATGTTCAAGTACATCTTTTTCATCTAATTCAAATGTGATTAGGCGCGGTTGAGGGTAACGTTTTAACTCTTGGTCAATAAAATCTAGTAATTGTGGGTCGGTTGCATCTTGATAGCTAAGCTTAATGCTCCAAGCAGCGCCTGTTTTTCTAAATCGGTCAATACACTGAGATAAAATATTACGTGTTAGTTGGCTTTGTAAGCGGGACTGACGCACCACTTCATTAAAGCTGTCTGTTTTTAAAATAGTCCCCTGTTCGGTGATGATTCTTGCTGTACAACCATGTTGCACCACTTGTTGAGTACTTGGGTCAACTCTAGGTGTAAAGTAGGTGGCTACTCGATTATTGGCAAAAGCATCTTGCAAAATATTAGCAATGGCTAAGTGGTTTTTTTGTTTTAGACGAGCATCCTGACTATCTAGATTAAACAGGCAAATAAGTTGCTGTGTTTGTTTTGCTTGTCGACATGCGATGGCTGCATTTTCTAGTAACAACGACTTATTACCTGAGGCTATACCAGCGTGCAATTGCACGTATAAATGGGGCTTAGTGAGTATGGGCGTTGACTTTGGAAAATCTGCAATGATCCGGCTTAAGTATGCTTCACCCTCTTTAACGTGGCTCATAATAATGAGCTTTGATGTGGCTAATCGATAGACAGTATGAGGCTGAGTAATGGGTTTGAAGTACTCCATGACTTTTTGTATTACACGATCGCCCACTTGAGTACCATAAAAACCGATTATGTCTTCGAGCTCATCTATTGAAATAATAGCAAGGCAAATATGTTGGTCTTGTTGTTTACTTAAATCTCGCTCTAAGGCCACTCTATTTGCAAAGCCTGTGCGGGGGTCTGTGCTCATCGACCTGCGGTATAAAGTGATATAGAACGCAGCCACCATCACTGCAATAAAAAAGAAAAAGGTTGCAGTTAATGTGGCTCTTGCAACGCTTTTTTGTAGCATTGTATCAACTTGGTTAATTGTCATATCTGCACCGGTGATGTAAGTGGTGCCATTACTAGAGATATATGGAACAAAAATGGTTTTAAAGTGGCCCCATTGATCTTCGGAGGTTTCAAATACAGGCTCAGTGGATTGAAATGCGGCTTTGTTGATGTTCGTCGCTTCAGGATATTTATCCAAAAATTGTGTGAGTTTGTTGTTTTTTATGTCTTCTGTTGTATAGCTGGATGCAGTAAAAACGACATGTGGTGGGCGGTATATCATAGCATATACATACTCTACACCAATGGCCTGTGCAAGCGCTGTGAGTTGTGCACTTTTTTGCTGATATTCTAAAACACTCATGTTGTTTAAGCGGTTATGGTAGTCACCTTCAAGAATTAATTGAGCACTCTTTGCTGCACGGAGCAGTTGCTCATCAATTTGTGTCATGATGGCTGTGCGTGTTGAATGATAGGTATACGCAACATAGCCAACTAAACTAGATATAAAAAGTGAAAATCCTATCAGCGACCAAGTCATTGCTGAGGTCTTTCGGTACATAATAATCCTTATAAACACTTTATTCCCAAAAATTAAACTTCACGCAACGTGATTGTAAAGTTTTCAAGCTGAATTAACCCGTCTAGTCTAGTTAGTTTTTGGCTTTTTTAACAGAGCAATCAGAGCCGATAGTGCTTTGTGATTGAATTTTATGTAGTGGTATTTTAAAGCTCGGTTGTACACAAATCCCTGGGGTTAAGATATGAATGTATAATTTGAAACGCGCTTTGTTACGTAAATTTAAGAGATTTGTCTTAGTTAAAACATTAAATTGTCATAACGAACTTAGCCATATCATGATTTTTCAGCATACAATAGGAGACATTAGGCTTTACTTGCAGTAAAATTAGCCATTTAAAAATAACAAGCTTGTGGGCAGCAAAGAGGCAGTCCGTAACTAACTGGGTAATGTAATGGGTCCAAAGCGTTGTGCTGTCGCTTCTGAAGAAAGTTTAATGCGTATTTTTACGGTGCCAGAAGCGCCTGACTCGACTCTAAGTAAAATAGAGTTAGAGATCTCAAATAACTTAGCAGGTTTTTTAAACGAGAACATTGCAGCAATAGAAAAGCCCTTACATGATATTGAGAAGGACTTTCAATCTGCCGTGATCCCAGAAGAGCCAATGTTTGTGTCTGATTATGCACAAGATATTATGGAGCAGTTAGTTGCACACTCTGTGCATACTGCTGCGCCGAGTTTTATCGGCCATATGACCTCGGCTTTACCTCACTTTGTATTACCACTGTCTAAACTGATGGTGGGCTTGAATCAAAACTTGGTAAAAATTGAAACTTCAAAGGCATTTACGCCACTTGAAAGGCAAGTGTTAGGCATGATGCACCATTTAGCTTATGGCGCATCAGATAAATTTTACGATAAATGGATGCACAGTGCGAGCACGTCTTTAGGTGCTTTTTGCTCTGGAGGTACAGTTGCAAATATCACCGCACTTTGGATTGCGCGTAACCGTTTATTAAAAGCGGATGGTCAGTTTAAAGGAATTGCAGCAAAAGGCATGGTTGCTGCAATGCTGCACTATGGTTATAAAGGTCTCGCTGTTTTAGTGTCTGAACGTGGCCATTATTCATTAGGTAAGGCAGCAGATGTACTGGGTCTTGGTCGTGACAATTTTATTGCCATAGAAACCGACGCGAATAATAAAGTTAATGTACAAAAAATGCGTGAGCAAGCTCATAAGTTAGAAGCGCAAGGTATAAAAGTAATGGCCTTGGTTGGTGTAGCTGGCACTACCGAAACGGGTAATATCGACCCGCTTGACGACATGGCAACCCTAAGCGAAGAGCTTGGCTGTCATTTTCATGTTGATGCTGCATGGGGTGGTGCTACTTTATTATCAGCAAATAATCGGCATTTATTAAATGGTATTGAACGTGCTGACTCAATTACCATTGATGCGCATAAACAAATGTATGTGCCTATGGGCGCAGGTTTAGTGTTGTTTAAAGACCCTGCTGCATCGGATGCGATAGAGCATCACGCAGAATATATTTTGCGTAAAGGCTCAAAAGATTTAGGCAGTCATACCCTTGAAGGCAGTCGTCCAGGTATGGCTATGCTGGTGCATGCGTGCTTACGAGTAATTGGCCGTAAAGGCTACGAAATGCTAATTGATAAAGGCATAGAAAAAGCCAAGTACTTTGCTGAACTAATAGAACAAGAACCTGATTTTGAACTAATCTCCGAGCCTGAACTATGTTTATTAACTTACCGTTATGTGCCAGTGCAAGTTCGCAAAGCGATTGAATCTGCAAGTGAACAAGAGCGCATAGATATTTATGCTGCGCTAAATCGTTTTACTGCCAGTATGCAAAAACGTCAGCGTGAGGCTGGTATTTCGTTTGTATCACGTACACGGTTAACACCGAGCCAGTATGATAGTCAACCTACCGTTGTGTTTCGTGTTGTACTTGCCAATCCTTTAACGTCAAAAAGTATATTGCAGGGTATTTTAGATGAACAAAAAGCACTGGCTAAAACAGATCCAATATTTAAGAAGTATTTATTAAAATATATGACATAAATATGACGGTTGTCGTTATTTTTTTAAATATTTGTATATAAATAATTACCCACTTTTTTATTGTTTTAGGTATCATTGTGACAAAGTGAGCATGCCTCATAGATACCCTGTGTTTAACACCAAGATAGTGGTTTACAATGTTTATTGACCTTAGTGAAGTCACTCAGCGTTTAAGAAGAATGAGTTCCCAAGAGCTTGATGTATCTGGTAGTTACCAAAACTTTTTACTAGACCTTATCTTAGAAAGTAAAAAGACTCTTGCTGTTGAACATGTATCTGTGTGGTTGTTTGATGATATCACTGTCCCCAAAAAACTGATTAATGTTGCCAGCACAGCTTGGCAAGAAGAGTGCTCTGAAGTTGATTACCCTATACTTTTGTGTGAGCAATACCCCAGTTATTTTAAAGCTATTACGACAGGTATCTCGATAGATGCGACGGATGCGGCGACTGACCCCCGCACCTGTGAATTCAAAGAGAATTACTTGGATAGTAATAATATTTCCACCATGCTTGATACCATTATTTTTAAAAATGGTATCCCTCATGGTGTAGTCTGCTTTGAAGGTACCGGTGCAAAAAGACATTGGCAAGGGTCAGAAATCGCCTACGCTGAAATGGTTGCGGATTGTTGTAGCCGCAGGTTGCTTGTTAAAGATTTATGGTTGCTGCAAAAACAGCTTACAAAATTGGCTTTTCGAGATGCCTTAACTGGGCTAAAAAATCGCCGTTATTTAATGGATTGTGCTCACCGTGAGATAAGCCGGCATATTCGCTCTGGTCAACAGTTAAGTTTAGTAATGTTAGATATTGATCACTTCAAACGTATTAATGATAGTTATGGTCATGAAGTGGGCGATGTGGTTTTGCAAGCATTTTCAAAATACTGCCAACAAGTATTACGAACTGAAGACTGCTTATGCCGCTTAGGTGGTGAAGAGTTTGTTGCGTTGTTACCAAACACGCCAGCATCTGGAGCGTTAGAAGTGGCTGAACGTTTGCGCCTAAATGTTGAAAAAAACACCATTGAAATTGATAGTCATTTTATCCAAGTGACGGTCAGTTGTGGTGTTGGTGAGGTTAACTTAGCAAAGCCATTTAGTGACTCGTTAAAACAAGTTGATCATGCGGTATACGATGCCAAAGCAAAAGGTCGCAATCGAGTTACCATCTACTGAGAGTGTCGCTGAGCGAATCCGACATCTCTTTTATTGCTTTTCGATATATCATCGATTAACACTGACGAAAGTACGCTGTTGGAGTCGTACCAGTGAATGCTTTAAAATCACGAATAAAATGTGATTGGTCGGTATAGCCTAACCATGTTGCCACTTCTATAATGTCTTTGTTTTTTGAGTCCAATAGCTCAAGTGCTTGATGTAAGCGATATTTTCTAATTAACCACTTAGGGGGCAGGCCGATATATTGCTTGAAGTAGTTTTGAATGACTCGTTTTGGCGTGCTTGCGTGTTGCGACAACTGTGTGACCTGCGTGATGTCGGCGTGTTGTTTTATCAACTGTATCAGTGTTTGTGTTTTTGCTAACTGTATTGGTGGTTTGCAAGCTAATGGTGTTAACCATAATTGCAATATACGTATGATGTCAGTGTCTGAATGGGCTATTAATAGTTCAGATTCAAGTCTATCTGCAAAGTCAAATACCTGTGTGGCTGGCACTGTGTTATCTACTAAATCAGTAGCAATTATTCCAGTTTGCAGTGCGAGCGTCCCCAAAGTAAATTTAACACCAATTATTCGATCTTCACCTTGCATCTCAAAGCGATAAGCTGTGCTCACTGGGCCAATTACTTTGAGTTTGCCTTGCTCAAAGTAGAGGTGGCAATTTGGGTCTGGTAAGTTGGTTTGTATATGTGATTGACCTTCATTGAGTGCCCAATCAACAATCCAAAACTGCTCCACTAAATGAGCCAACTTCCCCTGAGGTAGGTATCTTCGCAGTGTATAGTGTTGCTCGCTATGAGTATGGTGAAGTACACCCGTTGTGAAGGCTTGATGTTCTTTTAGTATTTGGGTCACAGTCAATTTGGGTTGCGCGTTTTTACAATACTCTAATATACCCATGTGTTAGTTTTAAGGTCTAGTTTTTAAATATTAATACAGAGGCACATATGAAACTTATCGGCACATTCCAAATTCAAGACTGGCAAGAAGCACCTGATTTCTCACTGGGTAAACACATTACGTTTAAAACAGCTCAGATAAAACAGGTTTATACGGGGGATTTGCATGGACAAAGTTGGGTAAAATATCAACTGGTTTACGATGAAAGTGGCAATGCTCAATTTAACGGTATTGAGTTTATTGATGGCATATTCAAAGACACCGCTTGTAAACTTACTTTAATGCATACAGGAAAGTTTGTTGATGGTATTGCAAGTAGTCAATTTACTGTAATTGCCTGCGAGCCTTTTACTCAATTAATAAATGCAAATGGGAAGTTTACGTCAGCTTCAGAGGGGAAAGCACAGTACCAAATAGGTGAATAATACTATCCATACTCTAGTTTTCGCTTAATCTGAGGCTTATGTAAGGCGGTGTAATAGGTATTATTCGTTACATCGTCCATGCTTATAGATGAATTACTAAACAGTTAGCCATTAACTAAAGCATGAGTAATGCGACTTTTACTGTCACTGGCTTTTTAAATTCCTATAAGCAAGGAGAATACAATGACTAAGGAACTTAATGTTTCGTCGGTAAGGCCTTACAAAACATGGTCTGAAGATACTCAACCTGTGATACCTCAATTTGGGGTGTTGTCAAAATTAAACGGCACTTGGGTTAATTGGAAAGGAGGGCCAAAAGGCTTACATACAACCTGTATGCCATCTCCGGGAACCTCTGCTGAAACTATCTTTGGGGTATTTCATTTTAAATCTCAACAGTACAGAGAGCAGCTTAAATTTACTCAAGTTAATGCGCCTGTTCGAAATCGTGCAGGCTCAAACGAGCAATTTAATGGCGCGGTAAAATATGAAACAGCCATTGTTGATAACGATGAACTGTTACAACATTTTGAGAACGGGATGTATATATGGTTGGGTGACAATACTATGCCATGGCAAGATGACAGTCCGACACAAAACCCACCAACGATGTTTAAACACCCATCCACAGAAGAGTCATTCATAGAGGATGCTGGTGATCCGGTTATAGGCCCAGGTGAGCTTGGTCCTCAATTTGTTCCACCTCACTCAATATCTCGCTCTGGTGTGATACCGCACGGTACAACCATTCATTTAACCGGTGAAATAACCCAAAGTGAAGATGCTGCGAGTTCAAAAGACAAGCGCTTTGAGCCACAAATAGCCTCGCTTTGGGAGCAACAGTATCTTTCAATATCACCAACAATGGGGATAGATCCACAACGAGATTTAATCGCAGGCTCTCGCGAAAAACCGAGTTGGACAGAACTCCCAAGGGAGCAGCAAGAAGGTGGTGGTGTTAATAGTGCAAGAGCGTATTTTCAGCGTATTTTTAATTATAATCAATTTGGGGCTCAGTTTCCTTATACCGTGCAACCAAACCTGATCTTGAAAGATTTTAACGATAAGCTGAAATTTAAAAAGTACGACCTGATCGAATTAGATACACAACATGATACCGGCGTACAAGGTGGCGCAATAAACAATGTGATGATTGAGCGTTACTGCCGTGTTGCTCGTATGCGTTATCGTATGTGGGTTGAAGAGGTTGTGATTAAAGGTAGAGACGGTAAAGACAAAGTGATTGATCAATTACAATACGAACAGATTGTAGACTTTGAATTTATGTTTGGCTCCAGCGGTGGAACAACTTTGTGGCCTCATATTCAGGTAAATACACTTCGACGCTTAGAGGATATTCCTGAGGACGAGAGATATACGGCAATTGAGCTGCCAGAAGAGCAAAGTGATGATGTGGATAAAAAACCAAAAAGTGTTGTACATCGAATGAAGCATATTGACTAACGAGAAGCTTCATCGGTTTAGGTTAAGTATATTAATATAAATCATACTCTGTTTGTAAGCCGTCGTAATTAGGGTCTGTTGA
>NZ_ARPN01000206.1:0-1476 GCF_054966645.1 Pseudoalteromonas sp. SANK 73390 | reverse complement strand
TCATGGGGCTAAAGCTGGTTATGGGGTTTATCAGTATGAAAAACTATCGAAATATATTCCCCATCTTAAAAAGTTAAGAGACAGGGAAGGTAATGTAAATGGATGGTCTCTTAGCCTTGGTAAAGATTATGGCTCAAAGCCAAGGGTTGATTATCATAAGTTGCCAAATCAAGGTAAAGGCGCTAAAGGTATGCCTGAGTGGACAAAAGGGCGTAAGCTTCCTCATTATCATAGAAGAGGAGAAGGTGGTATTGGACTACACAGGCCATATCAAACGAAGCCTTCTTGGAAGCCACATGAATTCTGGAAGAGGTTTTAGAGATGAAAGAATGTCTTTTTAACAAGCTATGTGCATTAGTCATAGATGCTGAGCTATGTATTGATAACGGTTATTATGATGATGTAGCACCAAGTATTTCGTTGGATGAGATCACAAATAGTTGTGAAAGAAAGGAAATCAATATGGATGAAGACCTCAATGCGATATTTCTATTCATTGAACATTACTATGACGCAGTTTCACATAATTTTGATAGTGTGATTGAAAAGGTTAGTGTATCAGATGCACATGAAGTAATAAGTAAACTGAAACATAAAGACAAATCAGTAGTTGTCGCACATCGAGAAATATTTAAGCTTTTTAATCAATTGAACTGACAACTAAAAATAAACATGAATAAACAAGACATATATGGACGCTCAGCCTTTGTCAAACAATACTAACCAATCGAGGTGACTTTTTAGTCGCCTCGAAAAATAAACAAGACACCCATTTTTATTTGCTTCGAAATAAACAAGACAACGAAATAAACAAATAAACAAGACACCCACTTTTATTTACGTTGTATATAACAGTCAAGGTCGCGGCTTTATGGGCTTTAAGTCGGTGATTGAAAAAGATGTTACGTTAGGGGTTGTTACCCGCTCTGACTTTAACCAGATATTTCCATATCAAGGTAGGCTTACGCGTCAAGCGCAGGAATAAACAAGACACCCACTTTTGTTTGCTTGTTTTTTGTTCATTGCCTATCTTTTATCTATCTGGTTAAAAGGTAGGCAGCTAACATGGCGACGGCACGTAAAAGACAGGTGAGTTTGGTTGATACAAAATACTATCACTGCATTTCACGGTGTGTTCGTCGTGCTTTTTTGTGTGGTGATGATACGGTGACAGGCAAAAGTTATGAGCACCGCAGGCTATGGGTAGAAGATAAACTACTAGCGCTAGCGAAGGTATTTTGTATTGACGTATGTGCTTATGCGGTGATGAGCAATCATACGCATATTGTGTTGTATGTGGATGATAAAAAGGCCAAGCGGTTGAATGATAAAGCCATACTTATTCGTTGGCACAAATTATTCAAAGGCACGCTGCTTACACAAAAATATTTACAAGGAGATAAGCTAGATAAAGCGCAACAATTCTTTTTAAATCGTATCATTGCCGATTATCGAAAACGACTGGCGGATATAAGC
>NZ_ARPN01000205.1:0-887 GCF_054966645.1 Pseudoalteromonas sp. SANK 73390 | reverse complement strand
TTATTCAACTTGGTAAATTTTGAGCTTCTGTGAGCTATCACTCACAATGCCTATACATAATAAAACTACCAGTGCGATGATCAAATTCAGGAACCGAGTTTATGACTTTAAGTTCAGTGTATTCACGCTGCGATATTTTGCCTTGCTCAAGCGCATGCATCCTTTGCACCTCGCACAATTCAGCGCCAAAAGAATAAGAGTACGACAGCGTATAAGCGCAAGACACATTCTCATTATCCAATGAACCACTGAGTTCAAAATATGCGTCACTACCATCACCTTTTTTAACGACAATAGCGGCCCCATCTGGTTCTAATGTATCTGGTATGGTGTCTACAGCACTTAAATTGGTTGCAACAATATCAGCATTTATTAAACGACTACTTCCTTGCTTAAAACCATAGTTCAAATATAACTCACCAAATTTTAAGTGCTCTGACTCAAGAGCATAACATGAGAGCATTTGTTTTTTAGCGATACAGCTTGACCAATTGGCTACCGCTTCATCATCTGCATGCTGCAGCAATAAATGTGATGACTTACTATCGATAAATTCTTTGTCATTATCAGAGCAATGAGCCGTTTTCCACAGTTCAACATCCTGCTCATTACTTTCTAGCGAAAGTACCTTCATAACCTGATTAGTAAAGTCTCGATTTTCAATATTAGATTCGCTACAAAACCATTTTTTAAGCGAAACAAGAGAAGTAAAGTTGAGTGTTTCGTTATAAGTGTCAAAGATACTAGGAGCAAGCTGTGCATTACAGCTGGCATAATGACTGGATACCTGAACCGCTCGCTTTACTGTAATGCTAATCGTATCCTTTGCTTCACCCCCTTTGTCATCCCTAACAACCAACTCAAATTCAAGTGTTGTATCAGCATCT
>NZ_ARPN01000204.1:0-14912 GCF_054966645.1 Pseudoalteromonas sp. SANK 73390 | reverse complement strand
ATTTGGAGAACGTGATGAGTGATTGGGTGGGATTAGGCTCCGTACTGGGCAATTTATTGGATGATGTTTTTACGTCAGACGAAGAGCGGCTAAAGCTCAACTTAGAGTTAACCCGTATAGACAATTTAATTGTCAGCGAGCGTTTGCAGCTCGAAAGCAAAGTGATTGAACTACAGGGCCAAGTGCTTGCCGCACAATCTCAAATTATTACCGCTGAAGCCAAAGGCGAAAGCCTGCTACAACGCATATGGCGACCCATCACTATGCTGACCTTTCTAGTACTCATTGTGCTGGACTCGTTCGGCGTGCTGGCGTTTAGGCTCAGCGAACAAGCATGGGAGCTGTTGCAACTCGGCATAGGTGGCTATGTGATTGGGCGCACAGTTGAGAAAGCCGCCCCCAGCGTTAAAAGCATGGCTGTCTCGGCCATTCAAAATATAAGGAAGCCAAAAAATGGACATAGCTGATAAAGCACAAAAGCTCATTGACGAATCAATGAGCCGTAAGCTTGCTGAGCATAGCAAACAATTCACCGGTGCTGATGTGGATTTAGACGAATGCGAAGAATGCGGCGCTGAGATACCACAGGCCCGCCGTGATGCCATTCACAACTGCACAACCTGCGTTGATTGCCAATCGCTGATTGAGCGCAAACAACGAGTAAATGGAGTTTAACCATGTATGAGTTTTTTCAAAAATGGCAAACAGTGATTGTGTGGGCGCTGGGTGTGATGGGTGTATTCATCATGGCATTTTTGTATGTACGGTTCCCCTCACGCAAAGAGTTTAATAGCTACAAAGCCACGGCTCAGCAACAGGTAAGCGACACGCAAACCAATGTACAAAACCAACTCAGCACACATAAAACCGAATTTCACGAACAACTGGCCGCATACAAAAGTGAGCTACAGGAACAATTAGCCGAAGTAAAACGCGCGGTAAGTGACGATGTAAGGGATCTGGAACGGCAAATTGAAAAAATGCCCACCAAAGATGATTTACACGAACTGGAATTAAAAATTGAAGGCTTAAACACCAACATTGAATCGGTAAAGCCTGCACTGAGTAACGTGCAAAAGCTCACTGATTTACTAATGGAAAACGAACTGAGAGAGAAACGCAATGCCGATTGATCAAGTACAAGCTGAGCATCAACGTATCAGCATTTTAATTGCGCTTAAAGAGTCTGCCGACTACGGCGCAAACACCAGCATGTTACGCGACGTGCTTAAACGATTTGGCCTTGGTTGCAGCCTAGACCAACTTAAAACCCTGCTGAATTGGCTTGAGCAAAACGGCTACGTTAAAAACGAAAAGCTCAGCGAAAATACATGGGTTGCACGCATTACGAGCGCTGGCATTGATGTAGCTGAAGGTACGAGCACAGTACCAGGCATTAAACGCCCCGCACCTCGGAGCATGTAGCCATGAGTGACGCTGTACGCAGAGGCAAACCCTCAAAAATCGACATGCTGCCTGAGAGCATTAAAAAAATGTTGGATGAGATGCTGCGTGATAGCGGTAATTCACAGGCTGATATTTTAGAGGCTGTGAACCAACGCATTCTCGATGCGGGCATGGATGAAGAGGCGACTATATCTCGCTCTGGGTTGAGTCGTCATGCACAGAAGCATGAAGCAATAGCAAAAAGCTTACGTGAAACTCGTGCCGCATCAACTGCGTTGGTTGCCGAACTGGGAGACAAACCAACTGGTGAAGTGACCAAATTAATTTTAGAGATGGCCCGCACTCAGCTATTTAAAGCAATGCAGCAACAAATGCTCAACCCGTCATCTGACGAGGCTGTGGACTTAGATACAATTAAAGAGGCGATGCTAGCCGTTCAACGACTTGAAGCAGCAGCATCTCGGAGTCACAAACGAGAGCAGGAAATTAAGAAAGCATACGCAGAAGAGCTTGCCAAAGAGCTGGAACAAAAAGCCAAAAATGAATCTCTACCCCAAACCCCCACCGAAATGCTGGCCTTCTTTAAACGCGACATTCTAGGTTTACAACGTGACTGATGTATTAGACACAGGCGATTTGCCCCTTAATAAAATTACAGGCTCATTGGCTATTGCGCTAAGTACCGATATTTTATTTCAGTACCAGCGCGACTGGATGAACGATGATTCGGTTATCAAGATCGCAGAAAAAAGCCGACGTACTGGCCTTACATTTTCTGAAGCGCTAGACGACGTTATGAGTGCTGTGAGTGAGACCAGCCCACAAAACACTTACTATCTTGGCTCAGACAAAGAAATGGCTAAGGAATTTATCGAGGCATGCGCATTCTGGGCGCGTAAGCTCAATATGGTTATGGGCCAGATTGAAGAAAGCATTTTTGAGGATGAAGACGAGGACGGCACTAAAAAAAGTATTAATACCTTTGAGGTAAAATTTCCTACCACGGGTAAAAAAATTGTCGCGTTGAGTTCTAACCCTCGGGCATTGCGTGGTCGTCAGGGTAATGTGGTTCTTGATGAGTTTGCATTCCACAATAATGCTGACGAGGTAATGAAAGCAGCAGTTTCGCTCACAATGTGGGGTGGAAAAATCAGGATCATCTCCACGCACAATGGTGTAGACAATCTGTTTAATACCATGATCACACAGGCTCGTCGTGGCGAGAAAAGTTACTCAGTCCACCATATACCGATTGACCGAGCATTGCGTGATGGATTGTACAAACGCATTTGCTTAATGGCTGGTAGAGAGTGGAGCCAAGAGGCTGAAGATAAATGGTTGGCTGAGCAAGTTAACTATTACACCTCTAAAGAAGCGGCTAATGAGGAGCTATATTGTGTGCCTAGCCAAGGTGCGGGCCAATACCTCAGCCGCCGAATGCGAGAACGTGCGCTCACCAAAGACTTTAAGGTTGTGCGCTTTAAAGCCCCTGACGACTTTGAAACGTGGACCGAAGACCAACGAGTCAGAGAAGTTGACAAGTGGTGTAAGGAACATGTTCTACCGCTAATTGAAAAATTAAACCCCGAGCTTAGCCATGCCTTTGGTGAAGACTTTGCACGTAAGGGTGACTTGTCTGTGTTTAGTGTGGGCGAGATAGCGCAAGACACCCGTCTTTTGGTGCCATTTATTGTTGAGCTGCGCAACGTCACCTATGACCAGCAACGCCAGATCATGTTTTACATCACATCGCGTTTACCACGTTTGCGTGGCTTAGCATTCGACGCTACAGGTAACGGTGGCTATTTAGCCGAAGCCGCGATGCTCAAGTACGGCACTGAAATGGTTGATTGTGTGCATTTATCACAAGCGTGGTATCGAGAATGGATGCCAAAGCTTAAAGACTACTTTGAGATGAATAACATCTCGCTACCCAAAGACCAAGATGTGTTAGACGACCTCGGCCAAATCAAACTTAAAGATGGCATAGCCCAAATAGATAAAGGCAAGACCACCGACACCTCGGGCGAGAAGCGCCATGGAGATAGCGCCATTAGCATTGCCATGCTAGTGCGAGCTGTAGAGATGGACGGTTGCCCAATTGAGTTTACTGCGCTTGGCTCTGCCAATGATGAAGACCACGACGATGACGATTTTGAATATGACGCGCTGGAAGCCAGCGGAGGATGCTACTAAATGGCTCAATCAAAAATTGTAAATTTGAACGGCGACCCGTTTGAGTTAAACCTAGACGAGCAACAAACGGACGATAACGCGCGCGTTCAGCAGTTGATGAAGCGCTACAGCGACCACCCAACACAGGGGCTAACACCACAGAAACTAACCCGCTTAATGCGCAGAGTTGAGCAAGGTGACTTGGCCGCGCTCGTTGATTTGGCAACCGACATGGAAGACAAAGACTCACACCTAATTGCGGAGCTTGGAAAGCGTCGCCGTGCTGTACGCTCGTTGCCGTGGATAATCAAACCGCCCCGTAATGCTACTGAGCAAGAGAAAAAAGACGCAGCTTTGATCACTGAGATTTTAGAGGACGCGACTTGGTTTAATGATCTGCTGTTTGACCTGACCGATGGCATTTTAAAATCGTTCAGTGCGTGCGAATTGAGCTGGGAGTATTACGAGAAAACCCATGTGATCAGCGCCGCGAGCTTTAGAGAGCAAGGGCTATTTCAAACCGCACCCGACAACCGCAACGAACTGCGACTGCGTAGCGATGACCCAAGTGGCGTGGCACTCAACCCATTTGGCTGGGTAACACATGTTAGCCGCAGTAAATCTGGCTACTTACATCGAGCAGGATTAACCAGCAATTTGGCGTGGCCACACCTATTTAAAAATTACAGCATACGAGACTTAGCCGAGTTTTTAGAGATATACGGGCTACCCAGCAAGATTGGTAAATACCCCGCAGGCGCAAGCACCAAAGAGAAAGCCACGCTCATGCGTGCGGTTCTTAGCATCGGCCACAACGCAGGCGGCATAATCCCCAAGGGCATGGAAATTGATTTTAAAGAGGCAGCTAAGGGACAGGCGAACCCGTTTTTAGACTTTGTTGCGTGGTGTGAAAAAACACAAAGTAAGGCCCTGCTAGGTGGAACGCTAACAGGACAAGCCGATGGCGCAACGTCTACAAACGCACTTAGCCGTGTACATCAAGATGTGATGGACGACATTATAGAGTCTGACGCCATGGAGCTGGCCGCCACAATCACCCGCGATATTGTTTACCCACTGTTTGCGCTCAATGGCCGCTCGTACACAGGCCCACGGCGAGCGCCACGTTTTGAATTTGATTTAAGTGAACCTGAAGATATAAAGCTGTATGCCGAAAGTGTGCCCAAGCTCGTTGATGTGGGTATGCCGATACCGGTGCGCTATGTGCAAGACAAATTGCAAATACCAGCCCCAGAAAATGACGAACCTGTTTTAACGCGAGTAAGTGCGACCCCAGCGGAGCCAGCGGCACTTAAAACCGCAGCACTCAAAACAACTGAGCCACAAGCGCCTGACGATGATTTGGCTGTGATTGAACAGCAGTTACGTACGGTTGCGGGGCCGCTCATGGACACGCTTATAGAGCCAGTTAAGCAAGCGGTTTTAAAAGCTAACAGCTTAGAGCAGTTGCGTGATTCAATCATTGATCTAGCTGGCGAACTGGACACCAGCGAACTCGGCGCTCAAATGCAACTCGCCATAGCGGCCAGTACGCTATTGGGCCGCATGGAGGTAAACGATGGCCGTTGAATATGGCGCGCTACCATTTAAAGAGGCTATCACTTTCTTTAAAGAAAAGTTGAGCTTGCCTAGTGAATCGTGGGATGAAATATGGCAAGAAGCCCACGACCATGCGTTTGTGATTGCGGGTGCAGTTGAAGACGATTTGCTAGAGAGCCTGCGTGAAGCCGTAGACAAGGCCATTGCTGAGGGTATCAGTTTAAAAGAGTTTCAAGCCCAGTTTGCTGAGATAGTCAAAAAAGCAGGCTGGGACTACGTGGGCAACGCTGGCTGGCGCAGCCATGTGATTTACGAAACCAATCTGCGCCAATCATACAACGCTGGGCGCTGGCAGCAATTGCAGGCTGTAAAGGCCACGCGGCCGTATTGGATGTATCGCCACGGCGACAGCGAGAATCCGCGTGAACTTCACTTAAAGTGGCACACTTTGGTATTGCCCGCAGATGATCCATGGTGGCGGGAGCACTACCCCAGCAATGGCTGGGGGTGTAAATGCAGAGTGTTTGCTTTGAGTAATCGAGACTTGCAGCGCCTTGGTTTGCCCGTTGGCACCGCACCGAACGACGGCACCTACGACTGGGTAAACAAAAAGACAGGTGAAGTTCACGAGGTGCCTTTAGGTGTAGATCCTGGCTTTGACTATGCACAAGGTGCAACCAAACCCAGTGAACGGCTAGCACAAATACGGAGCGAGCAATGAGCGGCGTTAAACTCAATATTAATTTTGACAGCAAACAGATAGCCCGCGAACTCAACCAAATTGTTGATAACGTACAAGACCGCACCGCACTGCATCGGGATATTGGCGAATACATGCAGCTATCAACGGCTGAGCGTTTTGCCAAAGAGCAAGCACCCGATGGCACACCATGGGCACCGCTGAAAGAGTCAACCAAAAAACGTAAAACTAAAAACCGCAATAGCATTTTGCGCGAGAATGATTTTTTGCGCGACACCCTCGCGTATGACGCTGACAGTGATGCCATGGAGTTTGGTTCTAATCGAGTACAGGCCGCACTCATGCAATGGGGCGGCACAGATGATATGGCACCAGGACCCGCCGCAGTAGAAGCCCGTGAGTTTGTAGGCGTGAGTAACGACGATGTTGATGAAATAATGATACGCGCAGACGATTTTGCAATGACCGCTGTACGCCACTAGAACGCGCTGAGCGCGTTTTGGGCTACGATGGTGTGACTCAAGTAGAGATAACAGCGTCAAATACGTTTCGGGACGTTTCTAACGAATGTATTTTGCGCTATTTGTCGAGGTTAAATACTTTTTGCAATGCTGTAGCAACAATACCCACTTTCTCATTTTGATCTTCTCTTCGTGATACTTCATATCTGCTAAACTTATCCTTGTACTCAAAATCGTGCAAATTTGCATGTACTATTTCACGAACAGGTATACTGATTAAGAACTTGTGTAGGTTCACTGGTTCATCATCGACTTCTAATTCATCTTCTAATCCGTCCTCTGACTCAACCTCTAGTGCTTCTATAAATTCATCCTCTAACTCATCCCATACAGGCTCGTAGTTTGTGACAATCTCTAGACGGTTCTCCTCCTTACTCCTGTAACCACTGCGTAATGGGAGTACCATGATATCGTTTAAGTGCGTGCCACCAGTAAAGGCATAACCTATATATACTTTGCGATTTGATAGTGTAAAAGCGATGGGAAGACCAAAATCCCAACTCTGATAAAAAATAGACGTAAACTCTGGTGAGTCATCCGTGTGGGCTATTTCTCTAAATGCCAGAGCGCGAACGTATTGACGAGACTCGCCTGTAACAAAAGTAGCACTGAACATAAGTATGGATGGTATTAGAAAAGAATGGAGCAATGCGAACAGTACAATTTGCGCTAGGTTAATTCCATACTGGGGAAAGTATATTTGAGGGAACACCTCTCGAATAATAGTCATTACACCATTTGTAAAAAAGCCAGCCTGATTATCGAAGCAATTAAAAAAATATAAAATGACAGTTGCTATTATCATTAAAATTGTTCCCCATACAGCAGAGTTCAAAAATGTATGATAACCGTCAGATTTGCAGAACTTGGGGTTAGTTAAGTGACAGCGTATGCAAAAAACATAACCTACAATCGTCACTAAAAGCACTAATAATATAGTGGGCTTTATCATAAATATCCTTTTACTCCAGTAACCCAAAAGGGAGCCTCAGCTCCCTTTCAGTTAACTTCTAGAACGAATTAATCAGGCTCGTTCTCTTTGTTCTTCAGCTTTTCTTAGCGACTTAATTTGCTTTTTAACAACGACACTTTCTCGGAATGATTTTTCATCAACGTGAAAAGATCCATCTCGGCGAGAAAGGACATGTATTTCAGCGTTCTTACTCTCATCAATCCCTGGGGCTAGAAACTGCTTAATGGATTGTAAAATTTCACCCATACTCGACCTCCTAAAACCAGCTAAATTTAACTGGGTGGCGCATTTTAACGCCTCTCCATATATAGTCAAGGACACATTTGACCTGCTGTCAACTCCCTCGACTCCTATATAATATTGTTTCCACATCCAGCAATATTACATAGGATAAATACACATATCTATGGGCAATGTCTTACATATAGCAATGTTTTACACACTGTAAGCCCACTAGATTTTTTTAACCCAGGTTAAAATACATTCCCCGCGCTAAATCAGATACTGATCCCACGAACTAACACATGGTGTCAGCAATGCATAACACTACGAGAGACCGCAAGCAGCAATTGGGACGCACCCGCGCTATGGACGGCGCATTTTTGGCGGTTTTGTCTAACAGACCCAGCGGCCAGATTGGTACTGCGATTTGTAAAATCTCTGATATTGAGATTGATGAAAACGGTATAAGCCCACGTGTACAAGTTGTGCCTGATGGATTTTTTAGTGCTGGCGATGGCCGCCCGCAAGACACCGAGCACAAAGCATGGTTGATGGACCAAGCCGCTTGGACGTTGCTTAAACGCCACTTAGACGAGCGCACTAACGACCTGCACTTTGATTACGAACACCAGACTATTTTTGCCGAAAGCAACGGTAAAGAAGCTCCCGCCGCTGGCTGGATAAAACCCACTGCATTTGAATACGTGCCAGGACAAGGTGTATTTGCGCTCAACGTTAAATGGAACGACAAAGCTGCGGCGTACCTGCGCAAAGACGAGTACCGCTTTGTTAGCCCAGTTTTCGACTACGGCTACGATGGCCGCCCCATCAAATTTCGACATTTTGCATTAACCAACGACCCTGGCCTAGACGGTATGGCCAAGGTCGTTGCACTCAAAACCGAAACCATCGGAGATAAATCCATGAATGAAGCACAGAAGTTGCTCGCAGCACTCGGTGTGGTTGTGCCTGACGGCCAAACACCGACTGATGAGCATTATCAAACCGCGACAACGGCGCTCACAACGCTAAAAGCAAAAGCTGAAGAAACCGCAGCACTGACCAACCAGTTAAGTGATGCCAACAACCAAGTTGCTGCACTTAAAGCCGCTGGCGGCAACGGCCAAGTTGATTTAACCAAGTGGGTGCCTCGCGCAGACTATGACGCATTAGCAACTGAAACCGCGACCCTGCGCACTGAAAACAGCACGCTATCAATTGAGCAGCAAATTGAAAAAGCCCGTGAAGAGGGCCGCATCTCGGCTGCTGAAAGCAACTACTTTAAGCAGCTTGGCGAGCAGCAAGGCGCGGCTGTTTTGAAAACGCAACTCGATGCGCGCACACCCATTGCCGCATTGAAGAGCCAGCAAACGACGAACACCACGCAAGCACCGCCCAAAGGCCAAGATAGTGGCGAGCTAGACAGCGCTGATTTGGCCGTACTCAAAGCGTCGGGCCTCGATGTTGACGCATTCAAAAAGCAAAAAGGAGCACAACAATGAGCGCTATAGCAACTCGTGATGGTCGCTTTCGTGGCTACCCATTGGCAGGTAGCACAAAGCTCATCGCAAACAAGCCTGCAATTTTAAGCGGTGGCTTATTGGTTTCAGTGGGGGCTGTTGGCGTATGCGCTGGCGTTATGCGCGAAACCGTGGATAACAGCCAAGGTGTTGATAAAGCGGTCCGTGGCTCGGTTGAAATTGGCGAGCACATGTTCCCGAACAGTGGCGACATTAACGAAACCCATGTAGGGCAAACCGCATTTTTTGTTGATGCAACCAGCAATCTTTCTATTGATTCAGCAACCAATACCCGCTCAACGGCTGGGACTATCACCGAAGTGGATAGCCGAGGCGTTTGGGTCAATCTAGGAGTTTAACATGGACATTACAGCAGACGTCGTTCGTTCAATTTATACAGGCGTACAAACGGCATTCCAGCAAGGCCGCTCGCTTTATACGCCGACATGGTCACAAATTGCCACCGAAGTGTCATCAACGACAGCAACCGAAGACTATGCGTGGATGGGCGAGTTCTCAAAACTACGAGAATGGATTGGTGATCGTGAAGTCAACAAGATGGAATTACACACTTACTCGCTTAGAAATAAAAAGTTTGAAGCGACTGAAGGTATTTTAAAAGATTACATCGAAGACAATAGGCTTGGTGGCGTGTTCAAGAAGTTTGAAGACATGGGCTACGCGGCTGCAACACATCCTGACGAGTTGGTCTATGAATGTTTAGCAAACGGTACTAAGAACCTATGTTACGACGGCCAGCCATTTTTTGACCCTGAACACCCAGTTGGTGAAGGTAAAGACAAAAAGCTAGTTTCTAACATCCAAGATGGGACGGGCGTGCCTTGGTACTTGCTGGATGCAAGACGTCCACTCAAGCCGCTGATTTTCCAAAAACGCCGAGATTACAAACTCACTGCCAAAACGGATGATGGCACGTCTGACCGCGTATTTATGGCCGACGAATATTTGTATGGCGTTGATGCTCGTGTAAATGCGGGTTACGGATTCTGGCAACAGGCATTTATGTCTAAAGCCGAACTCACTGCCGACAACTTCAATGCGGCATTTAAGCAAATGAGGCAACTGAAAAGCCAAAAAGGCCGCCCTTTAGGTTTCAAACCTAGCCTACTTGTTGTTGGTGCTGAGCACTTAGCCGCAGCCAATCAGCTAATTAAGGCGATGCAAAAAGAAGGTGGTGCGAGCAACACCAATTACAACCAAGTGCAAGTCCTCGACTCTGAGTGGTTGGATTAAGCCCAAATACATGGGGCTTAGCCCCACTTTTAAAAAGGTAGGAGCATGTTATGGAAACTCGTTTGCCGTCTGTCACGGTACATAATCCGCGTCAGCAACACTATCACCGAGCTGGCTTTAAATTTGAGTCGGGTAAAACCGAATTATCAGCAGAGCAACTTAGTGAAGATGCACTGGCGATATTACGTGCTGATCCCCACATTCGCGTCACGGAAAATTCGCCAATTGAGCTTACTAGCCAAGGGAACGGTGTGGACTCACAAAGTGTGGGTGATGATTTGATTCTAGATTGTTCAGGTGCCCCCGAAGGACTTGAGCACATTATCGCATCAATCCATCTACTGAACGATAAATCACCATTAACCAAAAAGCCTAAATGCGATGAACTGACATTCACGGTTGAAGGTGTTGATGGAGAGCAGACACCAACCGCTGAGCAACGCGATGCGGCGTGGACGTGGTATCAAGAAAATGTAATGAAGGCTGAATGATATGTACTGCACGCGTGATGATTTGATAGCACAGGTTGGTGAGGCTGAGTTGGTAAAACTCACGGCTGAACGTGGCGAACATGCAATAAACGAAACCCGTTTAACCAATGCCATTGCCAGCGTTAACGAGGTGATTGATGCGCATGTTGCCATGCGCTATCCACTACCACTGCCCACTGTGCCAGGCATTTTAAAACGCATTGCTGTCAACATTGTGCGTGCAGACATTGACCAACGCCCCGCAGAGCGTGTGACTGAGGACAAAAAATCAGCCATGCAACTACTGAACAAAATCAGTAAAGGTGAGCTGAGTTTAGGATTAGAAGCCAGCGAGCCAGAGCCACAGGCGCTCGACTTGGCCGAAATGGAATCGGCAGGCTCGGTATTCAGTCGCAATAATACTGGCGGCTGGATATGAGTTTATCTAAATATTTGCGCGCAGTACGCGACAAACTCAGCGATACATTTACCGATTTGCTGGAATGTGAATTGCACCCAGGCACGGTAAATGGCACAGAGTTAGAGCGCATTGGCGCTCACACTCCGAGCATGTTGGTTACACTCGGGTATGTTGAACCACCGCAATATATTCATGAGGGATATGACCGTGCAGTTATCCCCATGGTGTACATCATTACGGGTGGTAATGCTGATCAGCAATTAGACGACGCGGTGAATTTTGTAGACGGTATCACCCAGCTCATCGAGGGCGACGGTTTTGGTTACGAGCTGGCACATAGCGCCTCAGACATTGCCGCTAAAAACCTGTTTACAACCGCAACTGGCCGACACGCAACCTCACTATGGGTTGTCCGCTGGCGTCAGTTAGTGCGCTATGTAGAACCCCAAGCACCCGCAGAGCCGCCCCCAACCGATTTATACGTGGGCATTGCCCCCAAAATTGGTGCCGACCATGAACCTGATTATTTCGAGGTGACGCCATGAGTTTTGAATTAGCTGAATTGATACGCCGTTTTGCCAATATGCTGATGCTCGGCACGATTGAAGAGGTGGACCATGAAGCGCAAAAAGTACGCGTAAAAGTGGGCGAGCTAGTTACTGGCTGGCTCCCATGGCCCGCAGAGTTGGGCCGTAATTTCATTCGTTGGCGTCCGCTCAAGCCTGGCATTCAATGTTTGATTGCCTGCCCCGCAGGTGAGCCAACGCAGGCCGTGATTATTCAATTGCTATACACAACCGAGTTTCATTCCCCGAGTAATAGTGAGCACATGGATGTGACGCTATTTAACGATGGCACGCAAATTCAGTATGACAGTGAAAACAGCGTACTTGATGTGAACTGCGCGAAAGATGTGGTGATTAATATTGCGGGCAACCTTACTGCTCATATTGCTGGTGATGTGGTTGCGACGGTGGACGGCTCCACCAGTTTGAGCAGTGCCGGTGATTTTAATATTGAGGCGGGCGGCAATTTTAATGTGAAAGCCAGCCAAACCAACATCGACAGCCCAGTGACTCAAACGGGTGGTGATATGACGTCTGACGGTATATCAGCCCAAAAACACATACACGGCGATGTCAGTGCAGGTGTTGCAACATCGGGAAAACCGCAATGATGAACGCAAACACAGGCCACATTATCAGTGCCAAAGACCATCTAAAACAATCAATCTGCGACATTCTCACTACGCCATTGGGTAGCCGTGTAATGCGCCCAGATTACGGCTCGAACTTACCGCGTTTAATCGATGCGCCAAGTAATAACCAAACACTCGTTGAGATTTATGCCGCCGTTGCTGGCGCGCTCAGACAATGGGAACCGCGCTACAAACTCACCCGCGTAAAAGTGGCGAGCCACGGCAAGGGCCAAACGGTGATTGATTTAGAGGGCATGTACTTGGTTGATGGCAAACCACTGATGTTAGAGGGGTTGATTGTATGAGTATGATTAATTTTGCGGCGATTGATTTAGACAAATTACCACCGCCAAACATCATTGAACCACTCTCGTTTGAACAGATAAAAAACGAGATGTTGAACGAGTATAAAGCCCGTTATGCTGACGCTGAAATTAACCTGGCAAGTGAACCCGCTGTTAAATTGATTGAGGTGTTTGCGTATCGAGAGTTGATGGTGCGCCAGCGTGTGAACGAAGGGGCTGAAGCGGTGCTACTGGCTAAAGCTACCGACGTGGAGCTGGATTATTTGGGCGCGCGTTTTGGTGTTGAACGCCAACTGATTGATGCAGGTGACGCGGAGGCTAACCCACCCATTCCGCCAACGTTTGAAACCAACGAGCGTTACCGCGAACGTATTCAATTGGCACTCGAAGGATTTAGCACCGCAGGCCCTGTAGGCGGTTATGTATTCCATGCACTCAAAGCCAGCTCACAAGTTAAAGACGTGGCGGTTGATGCCCCACAGTTTACGGTTGCACAATTAACGCAAGAGCAGCAAGCGACGTTACCCACTGGTACAACAGTTTTACAGTGTACGTATGACGCAGGCTTGAGCGAGCCACAACCAGGTGATGTGGCGATTACCGTGTTATCAACTGAGGAAAGCGGCGCACCAAGCAGTGAGCTAAACGCAGCAGTGATGGCCGCACTCAGTGCCGATGATGTACGACCACTTACAGATCACGTTCGACTACGTGCCACCGACATTACTGAATATGCGCTAAGCGCGACGTTACATTTATATCCTGGCCCCGATGCTGAGAGTGTGCGCATACAAGCCCAAGAAAGTGCGCAAAACTGGGTGAATGACAATCATAAATTAGGCCGCGATATAACCCTGTCAGGACTCTATGCAGCACTGCATTTGCCAGGTGTGCAACGGGTTGAACTACACTCGCCAACAACAGATTTAGTGATGTACGGTCATCAAGCAGCATATTGCACAAACCTCAGTGTCACCGTTGGGGGTCGCCATGTCTGAGCAATTACTACCGCGCACAAGCACCAAGCATGAGAAAGCGTTGGAACAGGCAAGCGCGCGCGTGAACGACGTGCCGGTGCAAATCGGTGATTTATGGTCAGCGGAGCGATGCCCTGAGCATTTATTGCCGTGGTTGGCTCATGCGCTCAGCGTAGATGAATGGGACAGCACATGGCCTGAAGCCATAAAGCGTCGTGTGATAGCCCAGAGCATTCCAACACACAGAATCAAAGGCACCGCAGGCGCAGTAAAAAGCGCATTGGCTGCGCTCAATGCCCATATAGAGCTTGAAGAATGGTGGCAATACGGTGGTGTGCCACACACCGCAAAACTCATTGCGTTGGTGCGTAACAACCTCAACCAAACAGGTGATTCATTGCTAACTCCTGAGTTGCAGGCCCAGTTATGGCGCATTGTAGCGGCGATGAAACCTACCCGCAGCCACATTGACTTTAACGTGGGTGTGCAAATGGATCAGCCAATGTCTATCGCGTCAGCGACAACGAGCTGCAATGTACAGCGCATGGATTTTGCGGGGGGGCCTGATAACACATTGCACACCAGTAGCCATGTTGTTCAATCAGCAACGAGTAACATTGCGAATAGTCGAGCCGAGTTAACTGGCGCACCTGATAACTCGTTACACACCAGCGGCCACGTTATTCAGTCCGCACACAGCAACGTTGCCAATAGTCGAGCCGAGTTAACTGGCGCACCTGATAATTCGCTGCACACCAGCAGCCATGTTATTCAGTCAGCGCTGAACAGCACAGTGAATAGTCGGCGTGAATTTATCGGCGGCCCTGACAACGCACTGCACACTAGCGCACATACCGTGCAATCAGCCGCGAGCAATATAGTCAACGCTCGTACGCCGTTGGCTGGTGCCCCCGATAACACGCTGCACACCAGCACACATGTGATTGCTACCAGTATCAACACTACATGTATTCAAACTAATAGGATGGTATGCCAATGAGCGACTACACCCCCATCATAACTCAGGCGGGTATCAATGCCGCCGCGAATGCCAAAGACTCGGGTATTCATATCAATATTTCGCACATTGCTGTAGGCACTGTGGGTTATACCCCCACGCGTGACCAAACTGCATTACGTAACGAACGTGACCGCTCACAGGTTGTGAGTGTGGCCGACGCTGGCCCAGGGCAAATTCACATCACAGCT
>NZ_ARPN01000203.1:0-11510 GCF_054966645.1 Pseudoalteromonas sp. SANK 73390 | reverse complement strand
AAAATAACCAGCCTGAGATGCAAAGTGAGCAGCAAGCTGAACAAAGCAAGCAAACAGATGCAAAACAATCGTCACAAGATAAAGATACACAAGCTGTAAAAGAGGCAATGCAACAAGCTCAACAGCAATCACAACAAACTGACGAACAAGCGCAAGCGGCTTCTGTATCAGCTAAGCCTCTGACTCCACAAGAGAAAGAAAAAGCACAGCAACTTAACCAATTACTTAGAAAAGTACCCGATGATCCCGCTATTCTGTTACGCAATAAAATGCAATTAAAAGCACAACAACGCGCACAACAACGCCGTCCACAAGGAGTTGAAAAATCATGGTAATACGTTTGTTTGTTTCCGTATTCCTTTTATTACTAATAAACCCAGTTATGGCTTTTGATAACTTAACTGCCAGTGTTAATAAAAACCCTGTATTGGTCGGAGAGTACTTTACTTTGACCATTACTGCCGATGGCAAAGTGTCAGGCGAGCAACCCGATACCAGTGCTCTTACCCAACAATTTGTCACAGGGCCTATCAGTGTTGGTTCTCGTACCAGTATCATAAATGGCAGTATGAGCAGCGAAACGACTTGGCAAATGCAAGTACTGGCACGCAAAGCAGGCACTTTTACTATTCCCGCATTTAACGTTGCTGGCAAACGCTCAACGCCTATTGAACTCACAGTGGTCCCACGCAGCGAAGATGCACAAGATCAAAAAGATATTTTTGTTAAAGCACAACTTAGTCCAAGTACCCTGTATGTTCAGCAAGCAGGTTTATACACTGTGAAGCTATATATAGGCAAAGACCTATTAGACGGGCAACTCACCGCGCCAGAAATAAACGATGCGCAAGTAACCCAAATGGGTAAGCAAAAAGAAGACTACGAGGTCGTAGATGGTCGTCGTTATATGGTCATCACTCGCGAGTATTTGCTACAACCGCAAAAAAGTGGCTCGTTTACCATCGCTCCACCTGTATTTAACGGCCAAGTGCGTGAAAACTACCGCCGTATGGCTGTATCAGCCATCGCAGATGATATTAATCTTGAAGTTAAGCCTATACCTAACGATTACCAAGGTACTTGGCTGCCCAGTGAACTTGTTAACCTTAGCGAAGAGTGGCAACCAGCTGATGAGCAAGTCACTGTGGGCACCCCAATTACACGCACCATCACGCTAACCGCGTTGGGTGTAACCCAAGAACAACTTCCGGATATAACGCTTGAGCAAATAACAGGTATTCGCAGTTACCCAGATGAAAGCGATAGAAACCAACTCACAAGAGATGGGCGAGTAATTTCGCAATTGGTGTCATCTCATGCATTAGTGCCGCAAACACCTGGCACCTACACCTTACCTGAGGTGAAAATTCCGTGGTTTAACACAGTAATTAATAAAGTGAACTACGCCACCTTAGCAGAGCGCACCATTACCGTCGTTGCTGACCCTAATCAACCACTGACATCGCGACCCATTCAAGCGCAAGTAACACCGCAGCAAAATGTAGAGCAGCCACGAGCCAATATGCAAACACCACCAATAGCACAACCTAAAACCGGTTTAGATTGGTTATTAATGGGGTCAGGATATGTGCTTTGGTTGCTCACCGTGGCTATTTGGCTAATACGCAAGCCAAAAACTGCTAAATCAAATACTCAAGTGGCCCCTCTGCCCAACACAAACAACGTGTTAGCTAAGTTAAAAGTGGCGCTGGGACAACAAGATGCACAGAGCTTTTACCAAGCACTACGAGCGCTTGCAAGTCAGGAGTCTCCCACTTTAGGGCTTGATGCATGGGTCGCTCAATTTAACGAACCTGAGCTTAAGAGTGAAATTGCTAAACTACAGGCATCGCTCTATAGTAATAGCAATCAATCTGCTGATTTATCTAAGATATATCAAATTTTGACTCAGGCTATAAAAAACCAAGCCACAGGCAATAACACACATCTAGCTCAGCTATACTGAGCTAGATAAAAATTATTTTATATCGTGGTGTAATAAAATCACCAACCATAAGGTCTTACTAGCATGACCACAAAACAAAAACGCTACGAAGCTTTGGTGCAGGTTTATCATGGTGAGCTTTACCGCTTTGCCTACTGGCTATGCCAAGACCCGACCGTTGCTGAAGATCTAGTCCAAGAAACATTTTTACGGGCTTGGCGTTCGCTTGATTCATTACAAGATGACAAAGCTGCCAAACCTTGGTTACTAACAATTGTACGCCGTGAGAATGCACGACGATTTGAGAGAAAACAGTTTGATTATGCTGATGTAGAAAACGATACGCTCATTGACAACAGCACTGCAAGTTTAGATGAATCGATGGAGCAGACAGTCATACAAAGGCAAATTAGCAAACTCTCAGTTGAATACCGCGAGCCTCTGCTTTTACAAGTTGTGATGGGCTGCTCGGGGGAGGAAATTGCAGACATTTTAGAATTAAACAAGAACACCGTAATGACCCGATTATATCGGGCTCGCAATCAACTAAAAGATGCGTTAACCGAACACCAAGAACCATTAAAAGGGGCACAAAACTGATGAATGATCTTGAATTTCGTCGCCGCCTTTTTGCAGACCCCAACGATAAGGAAGTTGCGATAGAGGCTGCAAATAATGCAGAGCAACAAGCCTTGTTAAACGAGCTACAAGCGTTTGACACACAGCTAGAAAAGGCACTCGACGTAAAAGTACCCGACGGCTTAGCCGAGCGTATTTTAGCCAACCAACAAGCCGATAACGCACAGAATGTGGTTGTTAAAAAAGGCTGGTTTAAACGTTATAAAACGCCATTTGCTACAGCGGCAAGTGCGACATTTGCGCTAAGCCTATATTTTATGAGCGCAACACAAGCCCCCTTACTCGCAGGTGAGCACGCGCTGGCACATGTTCATCACGAGCAAGCTGCATTTGCCAGTAATGCTAAAATTACTCTGCAAACGGTAAATGATAAACTTTCATTATTTGGCGCGAAACTTGATGCTTTGCCTGGTGATATCACCTACGCCACTTTTTGTAATTTTAAAGGACAAAAAAGTTTGCACTTGGTATTTCAATCTGAACATGGTCCGATGACAGTATTTATTGTGCCACTGTCTGGAAAAAATAGCCTAGGAAGTGACGGTAAATTTAAAGATGACCGTTACAATGGCATTATTAAACAAGATAGCAATGCAGCCACTGTGTTGGTTGCAGATTTAGGCTCTCCCGTTGAGCAATATCAAAAAAACGTTGCCAGTGCACTTCGCTGGCTGTAGGCATGTAAAAAAAGCGGTACGTTAATGCAGTGCCGCCCGTCCTTCTTAAACCCTGTTCGAGCCTATTTTTATTTAACTCATTCAATGATTTGATTACAATTACCCTAGTTTTAGTTCTATAGGATAGTTATGAAAAATTTTATTGTATTTTTTTCACTGATCTCGTTGTTGTTTGTTAGTAGCTTTGATGTTGAAGCAAGAAAAAAGTTTGGCAGTAAAAAGTCTGGTAAAACCCATCAAACCAGCACTACTCAACAAAAAGCGCAAACCGATACCAAGACCCTTAACGGCGAAAAAGCGGCCAAACCTAAGTCGAGTAAAAAAGGCATGATGGCTGGTATTTTCGGTGGATTACTCGCTGGCGGTTTAATTGCCGCTATGCTGGGCGGTGACTTTGAAGGGTTTCAACTTTTAGAGATGTTGCTGCTTGCAGGTGCTGCATTTTTAATCTTTAAACTGGTTAAAAGTATGCTGCTCAAGCGTCAGCATCCACAAATAGCTGCAAGTCCACATGCAAGTCCAACTCAGTTTAACCAGCCACAGCAATTTCAATCGCAATCCTCAGCAACAAGCGGCTTTACCCAACCAGAGTCGGTGCCTTTTAACTTACCTAAAGATTTTGATACAAATGGCTTTTTACAAGGCGCACGTCAGCACTATCACACACTTCAAGAAGCTTGGAACAATAAAGACTTTGCCACCATGGCTGAGTACCTAAGCCCAGAGTTAGTTGAAGAATTCAAACTAGAGCGAGCAACGAAAGGTGAAGTGGCTACCGAAGTGATGTTTGTGGATGCTGAGCTTGTTCGTGCTGATACGAAAGCGCAGGTGTGGGAAGTCAGTATTCAGTTTAAAGGTAAATATCGCGATTTAGGTGATAAGCAAGAAGAGCCAATAAACGAAATTTGGCACTTAGAGCGTCAAACTCAGGGCAACGCACCTTGGCTAATTGTGGGTATTGAAGATTTAGCCAACGACTAAAAGCCTCACTTTCATTGACTAATACCCGCCGCTGATACTAAGTGTTAGCGGCTTTTTTGTGATAATAATTTATATCTGATGCCGATTTTATTAAAGCATTGCTCATTCTAGCGAGCTAGATAGCTCATTAACTGCACTAAAAATTACTCATGTAGAATAACAACATACCGAGATTTTTGCCTAGTTACTAAGCCATTTGTCTGTCGTAATATCTGGTCATTTATTGAATGCAATTGGAGTAATAAAAACAAACTGTAACTTTCGCTTAATTAACAAACTATTTATTTAGTGTAAAAACAAGCGTTACATACTCTACTTCGCTTGAGAGTTATCTAATAAACACCTATAAAGTAAAGAAGGCTCTATTTTAAGAGTCAACATTAGAGGTGTTCAATGTTCAAAAGCTTGCCATTTACCATTTTATTCTTTTTTCCTTTTTTAGTGTGGTGTGGTGAAAGCGATGACATATTTTCACTGAGCCTAGAGGAGCTAGCCACCATTGAAATTGCGACTAAAAATAAACAAAGCATCTATTCATCACCTTCAACTGTTTACGTTATAACTCGCCAAACAATCAAACAAATGGGGATATCAAATTTACAAGCATTGTTAAACTTTGTTCCGGGTTTTCAAAGCACTCGAGATATCGAACAAGGCACTGCCAATAGAATTTCAGCGCGAGGACGAAGCACAGCATTATCTGAGTCAGTATTAGTGCAAATCGATGGCAATAAAGTGAATGACTTATATACCGGTGGAATTTCTATTATCAATCGATTATTGGATCTTGGTAATGTTGATCATATCGAAATTATTCGCGGACCGGGTTCAGCTTTATATGGTAGCAATGCATTTTTAGGGGTTGTTAACATCATAACGACATCTATGCGTAATGAAGTAAGCATATCAATAAGTCACCCAGCAAAAATCTCTGCCAATTTAACTTATTCTCATCCGTTTTTTGATAACCAAACAACAGATGTATACCTATCTTTATTTAAAGATAAAGGACATAACTACCCGCTCACTGACATTAATGGGATAACGGATAACGTGCGCGATCCCATTAAAGGCCTGGATGTCTATTTAAAACAAACTTTGGATGCATGGCTTTTTACTGGCCGTTATATGAATAGACAATTAAACGACTTTATTCCATTAGGTTCGATTGGAAATAATATCAATCAAGAGCAAACCCAACAGTGGTCTGTAGCCGCTGAGTACCATGGTACTTTGTTTAAAAACCTGACTTATGATGCGCAGCTTTCTCACAGTCAGAATAAGTGGGAAACGATAGCGCTACTTATTCCAAAAGGCGTTGAAATCAATCCCGGCTTTTCGCTCACATCAAATTTTATTGGTGGTCCATTTTTAAGTTCTCAAAACACCAAGTTTGCAACTAATTTTCGTTACCAGATAACCAATAGTCACTTACTATCTACGGGTATTTCTTACGAACAAGCTAAAATCAATGACGTGTATACTGCCACGACTCATGATTTATTTACATTAGAGCCATACGGACAATCTGTTCGCTTGACAGGGGAGCAAAGCTTTAACGACAAAAAATCCCGAAATATCGCTAGCTTATATATTCAAGATCAACTATCAATTAATGAGCTGTGGGAGCTTACAGTCGGTTTGCGTTACGACAACTATAACGATTTTGGAAGCGCAACAAGCCCACGCTTGGCAGCTGTGTGGAAAGCAAAAGAAAAAAGCAGTGTTAAATTGATGTATGGAACGGCATTTAGAGCGCCTAATTTTTTAGAACTATATGATCGAAATAACTATGTTGATTTTGGTAATATTAACCTTAATGCTGAAGAGGTAGAGACAGTTGAAGTCGCTTGGTTAAAAACTGCAGACAATTGGCATTTCGAGATAACCGCATTTAGAAATAAGTTTAAGCAACTTATCCTATTAGGTGCACCAGTAGAACACCCAGACAACCCTTTCTTTTCACCTTCGTTCACCAATATTGATGGTCAACAATCCAAAGGGTTTGAGACTGAGTTACAATTTAAACTCACTCAACAACTGTCTATGAAAATACTATGGAATTGGTTTTCTGACAGCTCTGACATAGATGTTGCAAGGAATACCGGAGCAATTATTTTTGATTATCACTATGACAATTGGCATATTAATTTTAATAGCTTTTATCGCGGCCAAAAAAAAGCCGTAAAGAATCAACAAAGCTACATTGTTACTTCAGCCAATGCTTCATTGCAAGTATCTTCGCAATTAAAGCTATCTATGTCTTTAGAAAATATGTTTAACCAACAATATCGCACACAGTCTATTATGTATGATCAGGGTATTGCCAATAGAGGCCGCACCGCTTCAATCAGTTTTGAATATCAGTTTTAAAAACGACCGATTAATAAGAGCAGCAATCAAAAACATGTATAAATCCAGTTGGTTTTTACTCCTTCGACGTTTATTCTAGCCAACTTTATTAGCAACTTGCTCAAGGGCTTAGAAAGTGCATGAAAAATTTAATTTTACTAATCGCATCTATGTATTTTATGGGGTGTGCTGATCATGTGACAAGTACATATTCAACGTATAGTGCTGCAAAAAAAAACGGACTGTTTGAGAGAGGTTGGCTTCCAGATATCTTACCTAAATCAACTACAAACATATTAGCTGTTAATGATTTAGACAATAATACATCGGCGGGAAACTTTACTCTTGAAAAAGCACATTTAAACAAGTTTTTAGCTCATGTGGAGCCAACAAACCTTATGAACCAGTATCGTTTCTCTGACAGTGACAACACTTGGTTATTCATTGTTAATGAAACAGGTTTAGTTCAGTATCGGCTAGATAAGTTGTAGTAAACTGCTGAATTAATTTATATTTCAAAAGGATACAAATACCATGGCGACTGGTGCATGTAATTGTGGGAAAATTTCATACCAAATAAGTTCAGAATTATCCGACATATTTGTTTGCCATTGCTCTATATGCAGAAATGCAACAGGCAGCGCAGGAGTTGCTGTCGTTATAGTTAATAATGCTGTATTCACATGGCTAACTGGTGAACAACACATCGTAAAATGGGCAAAACCAAATCATGACTGGCATACTTATTTTTGTCAATTTTGTGGCTCTCCTATGCCAGGAGACAATGATTCAACTCGAATGTATATACCAGTAGGTACTTTGTCTACGGGTTACAAAAACCTAAGAGTAGCCCATCATTTACATACTGATTCAAAAGCAAGCTGGGAAATAATTAGTGATGATGGTAAACAACACCTTGATGGTTATAGGGACTAGTTCGCTACAGTACACAATGTTAGTCAAATTTAAAAAGGTGTGAATATACGCTCTCCTTTTTTCATTTATATACAACCATCGCATAAGGTTATTTAAAAAGTTGACTCTATTTTATTATTTTTCCGGTTCAGTGTGTGCAAAATAAAATAGAGAACCATTACTTAGATGTGTAAGCTAATTAACGGTTTGAGATTTCAAAAGTGATCTCTCGCAATAGCTGTTTCATTACAGAATAAAGGGGATAAATTGCTCATTTCATAACAAAAAAACGTTATTAAACAATCAACTTATCCCCTACTCTTTGCCCCTAGGTGTTAAGCTAAATTAGCTACAATCTAGCAAAAGTGTCACCCTAAAATACTGAGTACATCAAGTTCCTCTTTGAGGTTACCTGCCTCAATTATCACAGGTTGAAAACTTACCCAAGTTCAGTGGAACGTGTACAACAAACAATCATCTGGTTTGCTCAGTGATTGTCAGTATTGGCTTGCGCTCAGTTCTTAGCTATCAAGCTCATATAACTTCTTTAAAAAAAGTAACGTTTACTATTCCATAGTGGCGTTTTACCACTATCCATCCCTACAAATTTTATAGACCCTGATGTTACTCCCGCAGGCACCGCGAAATCCACTTGCTTAGCGTGTGATCCGTAGGCATAAACAGCCATTCTCTCTACCTTTTCATCATTGATATACACATCAATTAACTCTGTATTTTTAACGTTAATAGAAAATATATTATTAATATCCGCCAGTGCCACAAAGCGAGGCTGCTCAAAACTTACGCTTGCAGGTTTTACGCTTTGTCTTAACAAGCTGGTTGCTATTGTTGCGAAATCCCCTTCATCACCATTTAAGATATCTTGTAAGTCGTAACTCACAACTTGATTAGCTACGCAGCCATAGTCTTCAACCAAACTATTTACATTGTGCCCGTGACGAACCATTTGACGCCAAGATACACGCATGCCTTGACCACTTGGTAATTTTTCAAAAGGAGCCCCAACATAAGTTGCAAAGACATCTTGCTCTAACACATTTGCACCACCTGCCCCCGTGCGCTTGTGTTGACCATAAACAGTGGCAAAGCCATTATCTTGCATACCACATGTGAACACATCACCTGATGAGTAGGTTTTTGCATTCGACCACACACCAACAGGCTGGTAGTAAGCTTGACCAACTTGATTATTTTGCTCTTTTGAAACAAACGTACTTGTTGCTGTATATTGAGCACTAGTACCTACTACATCACTGAGTACATCTCTCCACCTTTGCTCAAAGTACATACCAAATTGATTCTCTAGCATCATATAGTGATTTAATGGTGTATTAGTAAATCTAAAGCGTGTTGGTGTTGCTTTTTGCGGAGCAAATAGCTGCATCAAAGCGTCTGCATACAAAATATTACCACCGGGGTTATCACGTACATCAATGATCAATGCGGCTGTATCAGCTAAATGTGTATCTAAGGCTTGTACAACAGTATTAATTGCATTCTCAGCGCCAGTTTCAGGACTAAATGATGCTATTCGTAAGTAACCAATTGCGCGACCTTCAACATCTATTTTGTTCCAAGTAATTGTCGGTTCTGTGGTAGGGTTTTGTGCCAGCGCAAAGTTATCATTAATATCCGCTTTTGCTTCTAATTCTTGAATTTGAGCAAATACATCATTGGTACTTTGCACATAAGCGCTTGCTTGCGAGCTGTTACTTGTCGCCGTTGGTGCTCGATTAAAAACTAACCAAGGTAACGTTACATCGTATTGCTCTCCCGTTTCATGTGACTGTAAAGACAAAGTTAAAACATCGCTTTGTGGGGGTAAAGCATTTGAGTGAGATTTAAGGCTTAATACTTCCAACGCCCGAACAAAACCACCATCAGGGTTTGCACCCATTCCATTTTCAAAGTTATCTTTTACAACCTCTTCAATATTTCTCCCATTATAAGCAACCACTTTGTCACCTAACGTAATCTTATCTCCCTCTGGCATGAAAGCTAAAAAGTTACTCCAAATATCATTAACGCGAACCTCTACAGCTTCATTAGCACCCACAGTTTGAGCAAATTTAAACGGCACAAAGGTTATGTAATTAGAAAGTGGCGCAGGGTATGTGTAATTTAAGTGAAGATCTCTTTGCGAAAGAAAAATCTTTTGCACTTTTTTATGAAACTGCGCTGATGAAAGCGTGCCCAATTCGTCAATAACCGCATCGATCGCAGCTACAGGGTCTACATGACCTGTAGGTGAAATACCATAATATAAATTTTTAGCATACTTATGAACATACAATCCATCTAGTAATAATTTAGCCTGCTCAGCCACGACCACTTTTTGATCATAAGTATAATCTGGGAACTGAAGGTCAGCTCTTGTGTCTTGTAGGTAAGTAATTTGTGCCTGTGCTGCTGATGTGCATCCTAAAACCAACATTATTGTCAGCGCTGTCTTTTTCAACATGAGCCCTATCCTTTTTTATTTTAATTGCTAATAGTTGTAACTACATTCTTACCTATAATCAATACAAATTACATATAAATATGTTAGAACTTAATTTCTACTCATAAAAAGCCACTTCCTCCAGGAAGTTAACAAAGCTTAAAAATAAAAAATTAAATCAAAAGTATCAATATTTTACATCCAACCACACTAAAGACCAGTAATGAAAAAATCGACTGGACAAGAAAACAAGTATTCAGCACTTATTGTAAACAAATGTAATAAAGTGGTTGTCAGCCTTGTACTTAAGATTTCAAGGTTTGTAGAATCACACCTGAAGATTGTAATGGGCAGAAACATTAAAATACCTCAAAAAAAGTGCTAGTTACTTATCGATAATTTATACCAACTGCATTAAATAAATGGTCAAATATTGCGACAGATAAATGGCTTAGTAACAAGGCAAAACTTTCGGTATGTAGTTATTCTACACGAGTAATTTTTAACGGCGTTAATCAGTCATTTAGTTCGCTAGGATGATCAATGTTTTAATAAAATGGGTATTAAACATTTCACTAGTAACTTAATATCATTATGTGCTGCAAACTACAGGGTAACTATAATGGCTAGGATGGATAAAAGCCTTCAAAGATATTTTAACTTGATGGAATAAACGTTTGTAAAAAGTGCTTTAATGCTAAGAGCTTGCGCCGAAGAGCGCACTTATAATTGAAGTGTATATAAAATGATAACTTGAAATACAAAAAATTAAGCCAGCAGTCACAACCACTGGCTTGTCACTCATTAATTTTGTGCGCGCTTGACCCTAATGTTACTTTTATCAACACTAGAGCGGTCTAGCTTTTCGATAGCCTCTTTGGCTTCGTTATCGTTAGACATTTCAACAAACGCAAAACCCTTTGATAAACCAGTCTCTTGATCTAAAACTAGATTGCATTCTGTTACGCTGCCGTGAGCAGAAAATAGAACACGAATTTCGTGCTCAGTCGTTGTACGCGCTAAATTGCGGACTAAAAGTTTCATAATATTGTGCCTAATGTAATTTATGCTGCAAGTGTCTCAGTTATAGCCCAATAAACCAAGATAAATTGCGCGTTACACGTTAACAAAGCAGCATGATTAAATTGTGCACACTTAAATTATTTAGCTTTAATCAGCTCCTATGCGCTGCTTTTATGGAGCTAAATTAGTAGGAGTTAAAAATGTAGCTAAGAGGTATTCGCACGCTGAAACATAAATTTATTATGTCTACCCAGAGTTTGCTGCGGCAGGTTTATGCTCAACGTAGCAAGGCTTAGCTAAGTTTGTTATCAATTTACAAAAGTCAGTGAAATAATGGCTCTGAGCGGCTTCTGTCTCACAAAATACTGGAAAAGTTCAAAATTGGAAAGATTTTTAATTTCTGATATGCCGCTGACTTTTAACAATAAAACCCATCATAGACAACAAAACTTACACTTTACCATTGGTTGCTTTTCTCAATAGCTGTTAAATATATCTGCTTGCGGCATTTACTTTG
>NZ_ARPN01000202.1:0-701 GCF_054966645.1 Pseudoalteromonas sp. SANK 73390 | reverse complement strand
GAGTTCGACGGTAAAAATCATGTTGAGCTATCTAAAAAGTTTGGTTGTTCAGTACAGTGGATTTACACAGTTGTTCGCACAATGACAAAAGTTAAGCGCGATCAATTACAAGGTGATCTATTTGATAGCAATAAAGGCAAGGGTCCAGATGATGAGGAACCCACGTTATGCTGAAGCCAGACGACGAGATCACAGTAAACACATGGCTATTATTGCTAGCTCTATTTACCACGCTATTGCTCGGTTTCGAGTTTGGCAAAAGGGTATATATAGAAGAGCAATTGAGTGAGCCAAAGAAAATTATCACAACTGGTCGAAATGGCGGCCCATCAATAGCACCAGACAAACCTGACAGCACACCGATATGGAAGCTCGTTTGGGATCTTATGAGTGAGGTAAACAATGAAGAGTAATATAGCTGAAGAAATGGCCCCACATTATATAGCTGCGTTTTTAAATAAGTGCGGTTGTGAGTCATTGGATGATGTGGTTGGCGCTATGCAGGTATTGATCGATGCAGGCAAAGAAACGCAAACAGCATATAGTGAAAATGCTTACGCTCAAAAGGCTACAACCGTTCCATCTATTAATTAACAAAACTAAAAAGCGGCGCAAATTTTAAAGCGCCGCTCATTTTGAAATATTGAAAACTGTTTTGAAATATTCTCTCACTCAATCCCGAACTCTCCCACATATTCCCG
>NZ_ARPN01000201.1:0-464 GCF_054966645.1 Pseudoalteromonas sp. SANK 73390 | reverse complement strand
TAAATTTGCAAAGCGTAAAGGGCATGGGCAGTTAGGGATGACAAGCGTCTTGCATACATGGGGGCAAAACTTAAGCCAGCATATTCACTTGCATTGCTTAGTGGCAGCGGGAGGGCTGGCGCAAACTCAATGGCATGAAATAGAGAAGGGCTATTTATACCCAGTTAAAGCATTATCAACGGTGTTTAGAGGGAAAATGCTTGCGGCATTGCATGCGCGTGATGCTTCATTCAGACATATAAATACACCTGTTAAATGGTGTGTATATAGCAAAGCGTGTTTAACCTACAGTGATAAATTAGTGAGTTATCTGGCACGGTATACCCGCAAGGGAGTTATATCAGAATCACGACTGGTGTCGGTGAATGAACAAAGCGTGTGCTTTAAATATCGAGACTATGCAGATAAACACAGTCAAAAGGTGATGACACTGAGCTGTCGAGAATTCTTGCGGCGCTATTTAC